>CALIIG010000285.1 GCA_938018155.1 uncultured Prevotella sp. | reverse complement strand
TTTATGCTCCCGATAAGCCTGAGTTTAAAATACCGTCGAATAAGGTGCTCGAACAGTATGTACTTGATGCGCAGGCAAAGGTTTATAAACCCTACACCGAGCCACAATTGAGCCAAAAACTCATCGACAGGCTTCCCCCTTCAGGGCGTATTGTTAGTGAGCATACAGGCTTGCACGGTACAAAGGTGCTGAAATTGAGCAACGGCGTCACCGTTTATGTTAAGCAAACCCGCTTTAGTAAAGACCGCGTAAGCATGCGTTTCTGGGGCGAAGGCGGCACGTCGTGCTATCCTGACAGCGATGCACCCAACTTCCCGTTTGTTGCAAGTGCCATCACCGACGGTGGTGTGGGCAGGTTTGATAAGAACACACTGCGCAAGATGCTTGCATCGAAGATAGCCAGTGTAAACCCTGTCATTAACGAAGATACGCAGGAACTGTCGGGGAAATCGTCGGTAAGAGACCTGAAAACAATGCTCGAGCTTACCTATTTATACTTTACTGAGCCGCGTAAAGACAGTATAGTCTTTAATGGTGCGATGAATCGTATGTATTCTTTCCTCACAAACCGTGAGGCCAACCCCAAGGTAAGCTATAACGATTCGCTTGTAGCGATACTCTATAACAACCATCCGCGTATGCAACCTACCAGGCGTGAAACGCTAAAACAGGTGTCATTTAACCGCGTGTGGGAAATTTACAGAGAACAATTTGCCGATGCTTCTAAGTTTAGAATGCTGCTGGTGGGTAACATTAACATCGATTCGCTGCGCCCGTTGCTATGCCGTTATATTGCTTCGCTGCCGTCGGGCAAGAATAATACGGCAACGGTTACGGCCACAAATCGTACGAAATATGCTACCCCTGACGTGCGTAATGCCGACGAGCTGCACCTGTTTAAGAAACACATGAATACGCCTTCTACGCTGGTTAACATCTTCTACACTTTTGAAGAACCCTATACGTCCAGGAGCGATATTACGCTTGACGTGTTACAACGCGTGCTGCAAATGGCCTATACAGATAGTGTTCGCGAAGAGAAAGGGGGCACATACGGGGTAAGTGTGAGCTATGAGCTTGAGAAAGACAGGCATCCTGCGGCTATGTTACGCATTACTTTCCGCACCGACCCTGTTAAGTATGATGCCATAATACCTGTTGTTTACCGGCAGGTTAAGCACATTGCCGACCACGGACCTAACCCTGAGAGTATGGAGAAGGTGAAGAAATATCTGCTTAAAAACTATGGGCAGAACATCATAGACAACGGTTATTGGGATTATGTTATTTACCATCAGCTGCAAGATGGCATTGATTTCCATACGGGTTACAAAAAGATGGTAGAAAACATAACAGGCCGCGAGGTACGGCAGATGGCAAAGCACATCCTTGACAGCCATCGTCGTATTGAGGTAACTATGCAGAGCGAGTAGGCCGGGAACACGGTTATGGACGTATAATTACTGCCTGCAAAATGGTACCATTGGCCCGTTAGAGGCGGGTATTCATTCGGTTTCTGATAACCGTTTTGTGGTAAAAGGGCAGCGATTATGTAAACAGCAAGGCAGGAATATAGCGTTTAACTATATTCCTGCCTTGTTTTTTGTTCGGGCTGAATTTAATTTTCAGCGTTACTGTACGCAATTTCTGCCTGATGTTACTGCTTCATTTCATGGTAGTTATCATTATGCCGGAAACAAGACGGCTGGCTACGGGTAACAGCTTCAGCGCGTATTTTATCAGATATTATGGTGTGCAGGCGAAAGCATTATGTTGCAAAGCCATAACCTTAGTGGTGCAGGGGTCATCGTTCGACGGCCGCCGGCAGCGCGTACGACGGTCGTCGGACGATGGGTGTGACGGCCGTCGTACGCGCTGCTGACGGCCGTCGAACAGTGAGAAAAACGATGTAATGGGGCTTGCACTCCAATTTAAAGATGATGCCCTTACGGCGGTATTATCCCCAGATAAAGTTGGCAATGAAAATGAGCGAAAGGATGATGAGCGTCGGGTTAAGCTGTTGTCTTTCGCCCGTACAGAGCTTCAGAATGACGTAGCTCAATATGCCGAGGCATATTCCGTCGGCTATACTGTAACACAGCACCATGGTAATCATGGTGATAAAGGCAGGAAAGGCTTCGCTTATTTTCGCTAAATCGAGAAGTTTAACACTGTCGAGCATCAGCACGCCCACCAGAACCAGTGCGCCACTTGTGGCTGCAGCGGGTATGAGCATGAAGACGGGAGAGAGGAACAGCGATGCAAGGAACAGCAGTCCAACCACAAATGAGGTCATCCCGCTGCGGCCGCCTTCGGCAATTCCTGATGCGCTTTCGACGTAAGTAGTAAGCGTACTCGACCCGAGAAAGGCACCACACGTGGTACCTATGGCGTCGCTCATCATGGCTTCCTTAATATGAGGGATGGTGCCGTCGGCGTTAACGATGCGCGTTTTGTACGCCAGACCGACAAGTGTACCTACGGTATCGAATATGTTGACGAGCAAAAGCGATATAACTACCATCGCGGTTCGGGTAGTAAACAATCCTTCAAAATTGAACTTGCAGAAGACAGGACCAATGCTTTCGGGCATAGCCACGGGGAACCAGTGGGCTGGAATTTGGGTTACACCCATGGGAATACTGATGATTGTTGTTGCAATGATGCTGAGAAATAAGGCTCCTTTTACCTTCCTTGCCATGAGCACGCCACTTAAAATAATACCTGTCGTACCGAGAATAGCCGTGGGTGTAAACTTGCCAAGCGTGACAAAGGTGGCGGTTGAAGAAACAATCAGACCTGAATTTTTCAATCCGATGAAAGCGATAAACATGCCAATGCCCACCGATATGGCATGGCGCAGGTTGGTGGGTATGGCGTTGAGTATGGCTTCGCGCACGTTAAAGAAGGTGATAATAAGGAATATCAGTCCTTCGATAAGCATGATGGTGAGCGACTGTTGCCATGTATATTGCATGGTTTGGCACAGTGTATAGGCGAAGAACGCATTGAGCCCCATACTCGGTGCCTGCGCAAAGGGGAGCTTTGCCATTAGTGCAAGCAGCAGGGTTGCGATGGCCGAGGCAACGGCTGTTGCTGTAAACAGGGCACCTTTATCCATGCCGGTAACGCTAAGTACGGCAGGATTGACGGCCAAAATGTAACACATGGTGAGGAAAGTAGTGGCTCCTGCCACTACCTCGGTGCGCATCTTCATGGACGATGCGTCAAAGCCCAATAGACGATTTAATAACATTTGTTTGTTGGTTTTGCTGGTGCAAAGGTACACTTTTTGGCTTTACATCCGAAATTTCAGGCTGGCAGGACAGGCAAATATACAGGAAAAGAGTAAATTTGCAGACGATATGATAAAAAAATATTGATCCGATGAATCATTCTTTCCAGTCAGCCTTATGCCTGTTGGAGCTTGTTTCGTATCAGAATAACGTTGACTGCGGGAAGGATAATTGGTGAAAACAAATCATAAATTCTATCATTTAAACAATGAAAAAAGCGTTGGTAACAGGAGCCAATAAGGGTATTGGCTTCGAAATTGCCCGGCATCTGGGCAAAAGCGGCTGGCAAGTAGTAATTGGTGCACGCAACGAAGCGCGCGCGTTGGCAGCTATAAAACAGTTGGAGAACGAGGGTATAACGACAGCCGGATGGCAGTATGTAAACCTTTCTGACAATAAATCGTTAGAGGTTTCGGCAACAGAGGTAGCCCGAAATCATCCCGATTTGGACCTGCTTATTAATAATGCGGGCATACCGGGCGATATGGAGGTGATGAGCTATGAGGCCGGTCTGGGCGACGTAATGCAGACGATGCAGGTAAATTATATCGGTACGTTCGGCCTTACAAAGGCTCTTCTGCCGCTGTTGACGCAAAACTGCGGGCGCATTGTCAACATAACCGTGCCTACAGAAGTAAGCCCTTACTGGCATCCTATGGCCTACGTGGCTAGCAAGGCTGCCCAAAACGTAATGACCTCTATTATGGCAATGGAGTTTGAAAAGAAGCAAATTGCCGTTGAAATATTCGATATTCACCCGGGTGCCACGTGCACCGATCTGAACAATCATTACAGTGGCCCCGGCTCGCATCAGCCTGATGTGATTGGCAAAAAAATTGCGGCTGTCGTTAATGACGGTCAAAGGCATCAGGGAGAATTTATAGAATTGTACCCCATTGTTGACGAAGGACGCGATTAAAAGGGCAGGGGCGCGGAGGCTTTTCTGCATGCCCTGCCCGGTCATGCATCGGCTATAACTGCCGCAATTGCCAATATGGAATATCCTTTCCGGCGAATGTTTCTTTAAATGATTTTTCTATTTGTCGTTTTTTATGTACTTTTGTTGCCACTATTCTACGAATTTGTACAAATTGTATAAGAGAAATGGTAATATATTTATGCCTGAAACCGTAGGAGACAGGTGGTGTTACGCCATAGCTTTAAAACAAAAACTAAACTTGCTACTTATGAGAACTCTTGTCTTAGCAGCTCTGCTCCTGCTGTCTGTTGCTGCTAAAGGCCAAACGGCGGGGATGACAATTCGCCAGCAAATCGACTGGTTACAACGCACACATCAGGTGCATTTTGTTTACGACACGTCGTTACCATTGAACAAAATTTACGATGGCCCTTCGCTGCAACATCTTTCTACTGATGAAGCACTGAAGGCATTGTTTCACGATACTGGCATCAGCTTCGAACAACAAGGCACGTATGTGTTGCTGAAACTGCGCAAGGCTTCGCAGGAAACGCCTGTTACCGATGAAACGCAGCATAAAAAAGAGGTTGCCGTACGAACCTATACGATAAGCGGTTTCGTAAAGGATGAGAGCGGAGAAACGCTGATTAATGCTACCGTTTTTGACCAAACTACGGGTCTTGGCACCATGACCAATGCCTATGGCTTCTTTTCTCTTACGCTGCCTGCGGGCCGGCACCGGCTGCGTTGCAGCTATATCGGCTTCAGCGACAAGTATATTTCGCTTCAGCTCGCGGCGAACCGAACCGAGCATATCACGCTGAAAGAGAACGCCCGACTGGGTGAAGTGGTGGTGATGGGCGACTTAAACTCACCCCTTATGCACACGCAGACGGGTAAAATATCGCTGAATGCCCGCGACATAAAAACCGAATTTTCACTGCTCAGCAGTGCCGACGTGGTGAAAACCCTGCAGCGAACCAGTGGCGTTTCGGAGGGAATTGAGCTGATGAGCGGTCTTTACGTGCACGGAGGCAACAACGATGAGAACCTGTTTATGATTGACGGAACTCCGCTTTATCAGGTTAACCACTCGTTAGGACTGTTTTCTTCGTTCAATGCCGACATGGTAAAGAACGTCGATTTCTACAAAAGCGGCTTCCCTGCACGTTATGGCGGTCGCCTGTCATCGGTGATAGACGTTCGTACGCGCGATGGCGACTTCAACCATTTTCACGGTAGTTATCGCATCGGTATGCTTGATGGCAGTCTGCAATGCGAGGGGCCGATTCGTAAAGGACGCACTTCTTACAACATCGGATTGAGGCGAAGCTGGCTCGATTTGCTCACGCGGCCCTTCTTTTCCATATATAACAGGACAAACGCTGCAGACGAAGACGACATCACCTTAAACTATTTCTTCCACGATTTCAACGCTAAAGTTACCAACATCTTTAGCGACAGGTCGCGCCTTTCGCTCAGTATGTATTCGGGCGAAGACCGTATTCATACCAAGGATAAGGTGGTAGAGGCAGACTATGGCGACACTGATGTAAGCGAATTTAAGATGAACTGGGGCAACCTTAACGTCGCCATGAACTGGGAATACCAGTTTTCTCCCAAGCTGTTTGCTAACTTTACGGCAGTTTATACGCACAATGTTTCGAAGTATAAGTATGAGGATGACGAACGCATTGTTCCGCCATCCTCGTCGCATGCCGGCACCACCTCTGTGATGTATAACGAGCATGGCTATCGGTCGACGATTGACGATGTGGGCTATCGTGCTGCTTTCGACTATCGTCCGTCACCTCATCATCACGTCCGTATGGGGCACGACTATACCTTTCACATGTTTCATCCGCAAACCCGACGGCATAAAAACTACTACGGAACGGGCCAGGATATTGACACTATAAGCACTAGCAGTTCGTATCGTAACAATGCTCACGAGTGGAATGTGTATGGCGAGGATGAGGTTACGCTCAATAAACACTGGAGTTTTAACGCCGGTGTAAACGTGGCACTGTTCTCA
>CALIIG010000284.1 GCA_938018155.1 uncultured Prevotella sp. | reverse complement strand
AGTTTCCGCATGCTCCCAGCGTCACGGGAATTTTGTAATCAGGTTCCATATACTTCACCGGCGAAGCGGTACCCCACAGCACGTTAACCAGCTCGGCCGTGCGGAAGAAGTAGAAACGCATCTTGTGCTCGCTCTCAGCCTGTTGCGCCAGGTTAAGCAACGTCGTGATGAAAGGGTGATTGTCCGTCTCCATAGTGTAGACACCAGGTTCGGTTAACGTGCCGTTCACCTTGCCGTCATATACTATAATACAGCCCTGCCCGGGAGCAATGATAAGCTTGCTGGCGTTTTTAATTTCGTCAGTAGTGGTGTCCATCAGATGGAAAAGCAGGTTGGCGTCTTGCTCTTTCCACTCAATGACGGTGCGGAGCTGCCGTTTGAATAAGTTTTTAAATCCCATATCCTTATTGTCTGTTAGCGTTACGGTGTCGCATCCACCCGCCCGGGTAGAAGCCTTCACCTTAATATGATGTTGCAAAAATAATGATTTGGGTTGAAAATTGCAAGGAAAACAGGCGAAATCGTGCAGGTTGTCTGTCGTCCGTGATGGTAGTTATCCTGCCCGAAACTTGGCTGGCCGGTAGTTTTCTGCTATCTTTGCAGGGTACAGAAAAGTGCGTAGGTATGACCAATTATTATGACATACTGACCACTATCCGGCATAAATCAGAATCGGTTAAATCGTTAAAAAATGAAGATAGCAGTGTTTTGTTCGGCCAACAACAATCTTGACAAGGCCTGTTTTGAGACTACTCGTGAACTGGGTACGTGGATAGCCCGTAAGGGTTACACCTTAGTGTATGGGGGATGCAATGACGGACTGATGGGCTGTATTGGGCAAGCCGTACACCGTCATGGCGGCATGACGATAGGTGTTGTGCCTCGGATACTTCTTTCTACGGGGCGCGTAGCCGACGATATCGACGTAACCATACCCTGCGAAAGCCTTTCCGACCGTAAGGAACTGATGCTGTCGCAGAGCGATGTGTGCCTTGCACTGCCCGGAGGAATAGGTACATTGGACGAGATTTTTACGGTTGTCGCATCCCGTACCATAGGTTATCATCGCAAAACAGTGATAATATTCAATCTCAACGGCTGCTGGGATGCACTCGTCAGGCTTCTTGATGCGCTTCAGGAACAAGGCATGATTCGCGGGCAGTGGCGCGACATGATCAGCATTGCCAACAGTGTTGACGAGGTGAAACGCCTTGTCTCGG
>CALIIG010000283.1 GCA_938018155.1 uncultured Prevotella sp. | reverse complement strand
CGCGCCTGGTCGACCAGGCCGAGGTTTGTCAGGTTGTTGAGGAGGTGCAGCACTTTATGTGGCATCAGTGAACAATAATGCTTTAGTTTCTGCGACTTTGTTTATAATTTTACGCGCAATTGTACCTCAAGGTCAGTCATCGAGTTACCGTTTATCCGTTGCAAACCGCTACCAATTACTTGTCGGTCAAAGTATTTTGTCATACCAATCTTACCTGTTAACATCAGATGGCTTGTGAAATCAACGCGCGTATTCAATGCCAGTCGTATACCTTTACCATAGAAGCAGGGGAACGACAAATTGTAAAGCACACCCCGTTCATACGTATATAGCCTGCTGTTATAGTCGTCAGTATGAAAATATCCTATGGTAAGATTCGTTCTTAAGCGTTTATAGTTATAGCCTGCATTTTCAATAAGCATTATCCCGAAACTGTTTTGGGTAAACCGGCATAATGCCATGTCGGCCTGTGTTTGTAAGTTCCATCCGTTGTTGTTGTAAGTAGCGGCAGCCCGTATGCGCTGTTCGGTGTATGGAACAGTACCTTTTTTACCTGTAATATCCCTTTTCCTTGTCCTTATCCTGTACCTGATGGCCCAGCCCCACTGATTCTTTTGCCATGACAGCTGTGCCATATTGTCCCAACTTCCTGACGATTCCGATATACGATATTTAGGCCATGCGAACCATGCGTAATCGGTATAGAACAACAATTGTGTCCAACGGCCAATAGTTAAGTTGCCTCCAATGTATATACCACTTTCGTTTTGTGCCGCCCCTCCTTCGGCAAAGGTCTGGCTGAACAGCGAGTAATATTGGTAAGGATAATAGCGTTGCAGGGCTATCAGCGTTAGTATGGGGGTTAGTTGATAGCTTAGTGTATTGATGGTTGCTATATGCTTACAGTTTCCTGTTGCCGTTTCGCCCGATATATTTAATCGTCCGTTCAGGTAGCCATAATCAATACTTGCGTTCCAAAATTGCGATCCTCGCGGGTACCAGCGGCGGTAAAGCTGTGTTGTTGTGGGCTGAAGTTCACGGTTGAAAGCTGTGTAGAACCCCGTTATGCCCACATGCCACCCATTCTTAAAAAAGGTAATGTTGGTACCGAAAAGGCTTTGTGAGGTATTTCGGCGTCGCTCCATTTCGCTCTTCGTACGGTGGTAGCCTGTTCGGAGCAGTGTGGCAACGGTTGAAGAATTACGGTTTAGTGTGGCGTCTATGGTACGCCATGAGACAAAAGGTGTAACAGAAAGAACGTCAGACAATTTAAAAGTGGCTGCTATACCTTGTAAATAATTAGCCTCTGAGCGGCTGCCGTGTGGTGTAATATTGTTAATTGAACGTCCCATTGTAGCGAGAGTATTGATTTTCCCCAGCCCAAACGAGTTGTTCATCACAAGTCCAAGTCCGAACTTTAGCCTGTAACGGCCCACCACCATGCGCTTTACACATCCCCATTTCTGCAACATCAGGTAGAACGAATAGAAGTCATAGCCCATACTATTCTGCCCTGCAAAGAACGGTTCGCCGGCATCTTGTGATGCAACAAGGCCCAGTTTTACGTGCTGTCCCGATGTAAAAGTATAGCGCATCCAGTGCTTATACTTATAGCCCAAGTACCCGTTTTCATCGCCCCGGCGGTTATAAAACGGTACCTTAAGGGTGCCCAGAAGTTCGTGTCGCCCGTATTTGATGAGGTTTTTCAGCGACGGAAGCGTATCCTTTATAACCTCGGGATAGATGGTTGCAAAGTGGGAGAGCAGGTCAATGGTGCTTTTTTCCATTGACCTGATCATGTAAAGTTCAACCATCGTTTCAATACGGCCGTGATGATCACGATATTCTATAAAGTCCATTACTTGCTGGGCCGACAGAAAAGGCAGCTGCAACAGCTCGTCACGTGTGCAGCGGTTAAGGTCAATCTTGTGGTTTTCCAGTTCGCTCAACTCTTCATAGGTCATCTCCAAACGGCCTGATTCGGCATCGTCTGTGTTGGTCATCGTTTCCAACCATTCTTCCCACGAGCGGTCGTTCTGTGCATAAGTATGTATTGTTGCCATGCAGAGAAAGAGCAAAGTTAGCAGCAGGTATCTCATAATATAAAGTAAAGATAGGTGGAGCAAATATAAAACGAAAAAAGTAAACGTCCAAGTATATACATGATTTTTTTGTTACCTTTGCGGCTTAGGACAATATATATACAGAGATGATTGTTTGCATAGCAGAGAAACCAAGCGTAGCCCGTGATATTGCACGTATATTAGGTGCCACCACATCAAGGGACGGGTATATGGAAGGCAACGGTTATCAGGTAACATGGACCTTTGGACACCTGTGCGAACTGAAAGAACCTAACGACTATCAGCCCAACTGGCACTACTGGACACTGGCTGCACTGCCTATGGTTCCGTCACGTTTTGGTATCAAGCTCATCCCTGACCAGGGTATAGAAAAGCAGTTTAACGTCATCTCAAAACTGTATGCCGGTGCCGACGAAATTATAAACTGTGGCGATGCAGGGCAGGAAGGTGAGCTTATTCAACGCTGGGTAATGCAGATGGCTCATGTAAAATGCCCCGTTAAACGCCTGTGGATATCGTCGATGACGGACGAAGCCATCAAGGAAGGCTTCCAAAAGCTGAAATCTCAAGATAATTATGAGAGCCTGTATCTTGCAGGATTGTGTCGCGCTATCGGCGACTGGCTGCTGGGCATGAATGCTACACGTCTCTATACGCTGATGTACGGGCGTAACCGTCAGGTACTTTCCATCGGACGTGTACAAACACCAACGCTTGCCCTGATTGTACAACGGCAGAAAGAAATTGACAATTTCAAACCCGAACCCTATTGGGTTCTCTCTACCATTTACCGCAATACGCTTTTCACGTCCACTGCGGGCAAGTTTAGTTCGGAGGATGAAGGACGTCAGGCTTTTGCGTTAATCGAAGGCCGCCCTTTCACGGTGAAGAGTGTTGAAAAGAAGCAAGGTAAAGAAGCTCCGCGCCAATTATACGATCTTACCTCACTGCAGGTCGACTGCAATCGCAAGTTCGGCTTTTCGGCCGAGCTTACATTGAACCTTATTCAGGGGCTTTACGAAAAGAAACTAACCACTTATCCACGTGTTGATACACAATATTTGTCAGACGATATTTATCCTAAATGTCCGTCAATACTTAATGGTGTAAGCCAAACCAAACTGGCAGGGCAGAAGCCTTATCTCGAAATCATCAGACAACTGGCTGCCATAAGTCCGAAGTTACCAAAGTCAAAGCGTGTGTTTGACACCTCAAAGGTAACCGACCACCATGCTATAATACCTACGGGACAAACCCCATCGGGCCTGACAGACAATGAACAACATGTTTACGATTTGATTGCACGGCACTTCATAGCTGCCTTTTATCCCGACTGTAAGTTTGCTACAACAACGGTTGTTGGCGTGGTAAAAGAGGACGAAACGGCTGATGAGCCAGGCAAAGAGCACGAGGATAAAGGCATCGAATTTAAGGCAACGGGCAAGGAAATCATTGATGCGGGCTGGCGAATAGTATTTACAAAGGCCGAACAAAGCGAAGATGACCATTCCGACAATGCCGATAACCCCACGGCAACACAGCATCAGCAGGATAGCGAAGAAGCTGTATTGCCGTCCTTTATGCGTGGCGAATCGGGCCCGCACAAGCCTACACTAACCGAAAAACAGACGCAGCCCCCCAAGTATTATACTGAGGCTTCGTTGCTACGGGCTATGGAAACAGCGGGCAAACTGGTTGATAACGACGAGCTTCGCGCTGCTATGAAAGAGAATGGCATAGGTCGTCCGTCATCGCGGGCGGGCATTATTGAGACACTTTTCAAGCGTCATTACATCCGTCGGCAGCGTAAAAACTTGGTGGCAACGCCTACGGGTATTCAGCTTATTGATACCATTCATGAAAAATTATTGACCAGTGTAGAACTGACAGGCATCTGGGAGAAGAAGCTGCGCGATATAGAGCACCACCGTTATCAGCCTGCACAGTTTATAGAAGAGCTTAAACAACAGGTAAACGAAATTGTAACCGATGTGATGCACGACAATAGTAACCGCACTATTGAAGGCATTACGCCTGAAGAACCTCCTGTAAAGCC
>CALIIG010000282.1 GCA_938018155.1 uncultured Prevotella sp. | reverse complement strand
ACGGCCGTCGTACTCGCTGCTGGCGGCCGCCGAACGATGAGCTTTACATCAAAAAGCGGGAACGTACACACAGCAAAGTAAGGGCATGCACGCAATAAGGCAAGAAAAAATGCGTGCATAACGGTTAAATTATACACGCATTTCAATATTATTCGTAATCGTCAACTACGTTGTTTACCATATCCATCATGGGTTTGCCAACCTTGAAAATATCCGACATGGCTTTCGTCCAGCTGTCATTTTTAAAAAAGTCATCGTCAACACAATGCCAGGCACAGTAGTCCTTCATTTTAAGATACGTCAGAAATTCATAGTCTTTCGGGAAATCCTTCGGAGCCTTTTTAAGATGCCCTATGCCAAAACCCTTGCCACTTGACGGGAAGTCATCTTCCCACATTGCAGCGTTGGGATAACCAAAAGTGCTGATAAACTTACCGCCTTCAACACATTTTCGCCACTCGTCAATGTTGCCCATAATCTCGTTCCGCATCGAAGTGAGGATGTTCGTCGGCAGCCAATAGCTGCCAATGGCCAGCAAACAGTGGCCCGGCTGTATATGAATATAGTGGCCTCCATGCAACGATTTCTTACCGTGTGCTGAAATATAGGCTCCGAAATGGCGTTTGTAGGGCGACTTATCCAGGCTGAAACGCGTGTCGCGGTAAAAGCGATAGCAACAGTCTTTCACCGTAAGGTGCGATACAGAAGGGTCAAATTTTGAAATCGCACTGATGGCTTCGGCTACGCCTTCTTCAAATTCGGCTTTGGCTTTCTCATACAAAGCCTTGTGTTCCTGAAACCAGGGGCGATTGTTATTTTCCGCAATATCATGAAGAAAACCCAATATTAGTTTTGTATCCATATACTTATCTACTCTAACTTACTTCCTTCGAACAGTTTGGGGCAAATGCCATCAAACGGGCATTGCTCACATTTCGGACGTGCACTCTGACATATATACCGCCCGTGAAGGAGCAACCAGTGATGAGCATTGCGAATATCGGCCCGGGGAATATGCGCCATCAGGCAGTCCTCTACCTTGCGAGGCGTGTCCGCAGCTTTCGGAACGAGCCCAAGACGGTGCGATACACGGTAAACATGCGTATCGACAGCCATCGTAGCTTTGCCAAACCAGACCGACTGTAATACATTGGCTGTTTTGCGGCCCACGCCGGGAAGTTTTATCAATTCCCTGGGATTGTCGGGAACCTCACCCCCATATTGCGTTACCAACATACGGGCCATATCAACCAAATGGCGCGATTTGGCATTGGGATAACTAACGCTATGCACAAACTCAAAGACATCTTCGGGTTCGGCCTGCGCCATTAACTGAGGAGTTGGATATTTGGCAAAGAGAGCCGGTGTTATGGCATTGATGCGCTTATCGGTGCATTGGGCCGACAGTAAAGTGGCACAAAGCAACTGGAAAGCAGAGGCAAACTGCAGCTCTGTCGTCGCATGCGGCTCTCTTTGCCGAAAATATGATAAAACATAATCGTAACGTTCTTTACGCGTCATGGGCGTATTTTTATAAAACCAGGGATGTTACTACCCTATCATTTCAACCGAACGCTTCAGGAATTTGTCCAGAGCTTCTCCCTTTAACATACCGTTTTGGAGCAGTGCAAGGTCAATAAGTTCATGAACTACCTTGTTTTTGCCTGCGTAATCGGCCAGTACTTTGTTCTTTTTATCGCGCTGTTCGTTAATGGCTTTCTCCGTATTCTGAATGTCGTCCTTCTCTTCTTTGGTAACCTCTTCGGGCTTTTTCTTGCTCTGGCTTTGACGCAACGCATCCAAACGGGCCTGTAACCCCTTAAGTTCCGCATCAATGGGTTTCAGAGGCTCTGACACATTGGCATTGGCATCGTTAAGTATATTCTTCACGAGACGGTGGTCAGAATTGAGGACTACCGTATAAGAGTCGGGCATTTCACCATAGAAACTCATGCCCGGTTGGAAGTGACTCATCTCCTTCATACGGCGCATATATTCACTCTGTGTGATGATAACGGGTGTACCTTCTTCGCCTAAAGCCTCAACGTCAACGGTGTAATTGGCCTTGTTTCCTGCAGGCATCTGCGAGCGGAACAGCTCTGACAGTTTGTCACGGTCGCCGGCATCGAGCTGCTCTTTCTTTGTATCGTCCTTAGCTATCAACCTGTCTATAATATCAGCATCGACGCGAGAGAAGCGGCTTTTTTCAAATTTCTGCTCCAGCATACTTACCATTGGCACGTCGAGTTGGCCGTCAAACATCAGCACACCGTACCCTTTGGCCTGGGCTGCATGGATATAAGCATACTGCTCATCCTTGTTGGTTGCATATAAATATATCAGATCGCCGTTCTTGTCAGTCTGATTTTCTTTAATAAGTGTTTTGTATTCGTCGAAGGTAAAGTACTTACCATCAACGTCTTTAAACAGGGCAAAGTCCCTGGCACGGTCGTAGAAGTCTTCCTGCGAAAGCATACCGTAGTTGATAAACAGCTTCAAATCGTCCCACTTTGCCTCGAAATCCTTACGGTTGTCTTTAAAAATCTGTGCCAGACGGTCGGCTACTTTCTTGGTAATATAAGTAGCAATCTTCTTTACATTGGCATCACTTTGCAGATAAGAACGGCTGACATTCAGAGGAATATCAGGAGAATCAATTACACCATGCAGCAGTGTGAGGAAGTCAGGAACTATGCCTTCAACCTGGTCGGTGACGAAAACCTGATTACAATAGAGCTGAATTTTGTTGCGTTGCAAGTCGATACTGTTATGAACGCGCGGGAAATAGAGAATGCCTGTAAGGTGGAAGGGGAAGTCAACATTGAGGTGAATCCAGAACAAAGGCTCGTCCTGCATGGGATAAAGCGTGTGATAGAACTTCTTATAATCCTCATCTTTCAGTGTAGACGGAGCCTTAACCCACAGCGGTTCAACGCTGTTGATAACGTTATCCTCGTCAGTTTCAACCTGCTTGCCATCCTTCCATTCAGTCTTTTTACCAAAGATAACAGGCACTGCCATGAATTTACAGTACTTGTTCAGCAGCTCTTCAATCTTTGATTTTTCAAGAAACTCCTTGCAATCGTCAGATATATGAAGGATGACATCAGAGCCGTGGCCCTCTCTTTTGGCATCATCAATAGTAAATTCAGGGGAGCCATCGCAGGTCCAACGGACAGCTTTTGCATCCTTTTGGTAACTTTTGGTTACTATTTCAACCTTATCAGATACCATAAAGGCAGAATAAAAGCCTAATCCGAAGTGGCCGATGATAGAAACATTCTCATCTTTATATTTAGAAAGGAAATCGGTAACACCTGAGAAAGCAATCTGATTGATATACTTATCAATCTCTTCAGCCGTCATACCTATTCCGTTATCGCTGATGGTTAACGTTTTTGCATCCTTATCAAGCTTTATGCAAACCGATGCGTTGCCAGTGTCTCCCTTAAAGTCTCCTTTCTGTGCGAGGGCCTTTAACTTCTGTGTAGCATCGACGGCATTGGAAACCATCTCACGCAAAAATATATCATGATCTGAGTAGAGAAACTTTTTAATGACGGGGAATATGTTCTCTGTTGTAACCCCAATATTACCTTTTTGCATTGTAATTATTTGTTTTTAATTCAACTTTTACGCTCATTATGACAAAAAATGTGCCAACGAAGGGAAAATGTAAAAGCTTAAGAAAAAAAACGATGAAAAAACAAAAATTACTGAATAATTTACATCAGGTAACGTAAAATTATCTATCTTTGGGACATAGATTCATTTCAATAGGTTAAGGTTAGTTTTTAAAAGGTTAAAAGAGACCCCAATTCGAGTAGTGATTACCGTGAATTGGGGTTGTTTTATTAATTGTTCTTATATGACATACTGTAAAAGACACATGCCCTTTATTTCGAACAGAGAGTGTTTCCCTAATTGTTTTTGAAAGCAACTACACCTGTTCGCCCGCTGTTTATATAAAAGGTCTGGCTTACGGTATCCTGTGCAGATTCATCTTTTACATACTTAACTGTCAGGAAATTCAATTTAGCAGACGGTACACAATATGAGAAATTCTTGTTAAATTGGATTTTACTTTGTTGTCTCAATTCGGCCAACACTTCAGAAGATATACGAAATGTAGAATCAATTCTCCCCC
>CALIIG010000281.1 GCA_938018155.1 uncultured Prevotella sp. | reverse complement strand
GGGTCTTCTCCACCCTCTATCATGCGAGCCATCCAATAAAGAGCGGCATCGGGATCTGACCCGCGGATGCTTTTAATAAAGGCCGAAATAATATCGTAATGCATTTCACCGTCCTTGTCATAGGCCAGCGGGTTCTCCTGAATACGCTCTTCAACCATCGCGTTGGTGATGACAATATTGTCACTTTTGCCCGCATCAACAACAAGTTCCAGTATGTTAAGCAGCTTGCGTGCGTCGCCGCCGCTATACCTTAACATCGCCGCCGTTTCCTGAAGCTGTATATTTTTCTTCGATAATTCCACATCCTTACTGACAGCCCGTTGCAGTATGTTTATTAAAGCATCCTTATCAAGCGGTTTCAACACATAAACCTGACAACGCGACAACAATGGGCGTATCACCTCAAAAGAGGGATTTTCGGTGGTGGCACCGATGAGCGTGATAACGCCTCGTTCCACAGCCCCCAGCAGAGAATCCTGTTGTGATTTTGAGAAACGGTGAATTTCATCAATAAAAAGTATTGGTGACATGCTATTAAAAAAGCGTCCTTTACGCGCCTTTTCAATCACATCCCTGACATCCTTTACGCCACTTGTAACGGCACTAAGTGTAAAAAACGGAACGTCGAGCATGTGGGCAACAATCTCTGCCAGCGTGGTTTTCCCTACTCCGGGGGGTCCCCAGAGGATGAAGGAGGTGATATGCTTCGATTCAATCATCCTTCTCAGCACACCATTTTTACCAACAATGTGCTCCTGCCCTACATAATCGTCGAGCGTTCGCGGGCGCATGCGCTCGGCTAATGGTTCACTCATATGGCTGCAAAAGTAACAAATGTATATAAAGACTGACGGTAGCGCGATGTTAATTTAATGAAAACACAAACCGTCAGCAACATACCCGTAACAGGTTTATAACGGACGGGCAATGCGAATACCCAGCTGCGACGGATGCTTAAGCATGTAAGTGCGTAACAACACAGGCTCTTCGACAACCCTATGATGTATGGAAGAGGCATTGAGCATGTGCAAACCATCCTTATGCCATACCGCAATACCAATATGACTTGTGTCCAAACCTTTCAACGATGTAATAATAGCAATGACGTCTCCATTGTGTATGGTTCGGCGAAGAAGCTCGCTATCCGTAAGACTTTCCTTAGGTATATAACGACATTTCAACCCGTTTATGCTTGTTTCCATAGCCCTGATATGGCTGATCCATGTCTTGTTCTGCACCAACATAGGGTACAATTCAATGTGGGTTGTCATATAACAGGTGTTCACATTTTGCACAGCCGTAAACGGAGGATTGGGCAATTGTATGTCCTTGACAATGCCTTTTTTTTCGTTTTGCTGAATCCAGTAGGTAAAATAATGCTGCCGTGTGGGATAAGAAACAATACCTTCGCTATACCTTATCATCCGGAGATTATGGCAAAATGCAGCGAAAGTGAGCTTGTTTTGTTCCAAACAACGCGTAAGAGCCAATACGGTTTCTACATAAGTAGTGCAGTCGAGCTGGCGAAGATTAACGATAAGCTGTTCCTGTTTGTGCTTTTCAAGCGTCTTGGCTACATAAGGAACACCAGCAAACCGGCGTGCAAAATACAGCATTTTATTACCGATATTCTTCTGTGTTGCAGCCTTTTTCAGCAGACTTACCACTTTTATAGAATCGTCAGGAAGATAATCTGTTTTCCATGTTGTGGCTGAAACACTTCCTATTGACGCAATAAATAATAAGCAAACTAAAAATTTTTTCATTTTCTACTGCCTTAAATATCCTAACAAAAACCGTTTATTTTAATGACGTCTATTAAAGTTGTACCCTACATAAAAGTTTACACTACCAAACAAATTATTTGTAGAGAACTGCTCTTTATGATAATTATATCCGTGGAAAACAATGTTTGAGCCGGCATACCAGCGCATATTATTCCACACAATACCTAACCTTACGATACCGTCAATATTGAAATTACCAAGATTAAACACCTGGGAATGCTCATTATTTTTATTGGTTAAATCGCTCTTACTGTGCTTATAGCCCACAGCTCCCTGAAGCGAGGCATCGAAAAGCCAGTTGTATGCAAACACCCAATTGTAAGCATAGCCACCACTTATTGAATAATCGGAATATTCGATATTACCCAAAACCATTGTCGAATCAATGATTGGGTGTGAAGGAGACGTCCCTAACCGCTCTTCAACAAGCCTGTTAAGGCGCGCCCAATTCACCTTAATTTTATGTTTGGTATAACCTATTCCTGCAAGCGCACTGCCGCAAGAACGTCGCTGTATTGTGCTCTGACTGTAAGCTGCAGGGTATGAGAACTTTTGATGATTGAAGATATAGTAAATATTAAAGCCTTTCATGTTGTAAGTAAAACCATTGAAAGACACTCCGTTCATGGCATCAGTATTATAATTAGAGCCAAGTTTAATACGACTGATACGATAATCATTACCCGACTTACGATAAAAAAGGTCGAGACCTATCTGGCTACTGTACAAACTTAAATTGAAGTCTTGCCGTAAATTACCATCAAAGAGATGGGTCAAATCAAAAGTATAGCCCAGGAAAACCCATCGCCAACCCACATACGGTCCGAGCTTATAGGCAGGCTTGGGCGAAAAAGAGAACTCCTGTCCAGCCTTATTTCTAAGATTATAAACTTCGAAAGTATTGGTATTTTGAAGCATCACTGTGAAGTTATAAGCCTGGGGTTCGATATAATTCGTATCAATATATGAGAAGGCCCGCACCGTTTTACGCAACTTCTGCAAAAAGCTTTTGCGCGGCTGTATGGCGATGGCAGATGTTATTGAGTCGGTAGTTGTTATACTATCTGTTTGTGATAGCACGGCGTTTTCAATACCAAACAATAGAAAAAAGCAAACAAAAAGTTTTTTCATATTGAAACAAGAAAAGCATTTTATACCTGTTTCACTGATAGTTACTTTAACTATATCCTGAAGATGGTTGAAATTTGAATTGCAAATTACTAAAATTTACCGAGCACTCTGTCCATAACCCAATTAACGGGTGTGGCACTAACGCTGGTACATGTGCATTCTCCTATTCCCTGAAGATGGTGAATAACCGACGTAATAACAGGCAACTGTACATAAGATGGGTTAGGAACGATAATGCTTTGTAAACCTTTGCTTGTTACAAGACGGATGGGATCGTAATTAAATACTGAAAACGACAGCGTACCTCTGTCGCCTATCACAATGATCCTGTCTTCCTTAGCACTGTCATGTCCCACAAAGCACCAGGAAGCACTACCCGATATTCCGCTGTCGAAAATGAAAGCAGCACTAATAGTGTCTTCTGCACGGTAGAGATGCTCACGATTGGTAGGATAGCCGTGTGCCCTGACAATGACGCCGAATAAGCTCTGTATCAGGTCTAACTGGTGAGGGGCGAGGTCGTAGAAATACCCTCCGCCGGAGATGTGCGACTGCAGCCGCCACGGC
>CALIIG010000280.1 GCA_938018155.1 uncultured Prevotella sp. | reverse complement strand
ATAAAGAAGAATTGTAACGTTATAAACTCGTTACCCCCAATAGTTTACGCTACCTTTCGTTTATCCTTACAGCCTATTGCTTATGGTTCGACGGCCGTCAGCAGTGCGTACGACGGTCGTCACACCCATCGTTCGACGGCCGTCAGCAACGCTGCTGACGGCCGTCGAACGATGAACCTTACACCAAAAACCCGGCAACAAAACGCCATTCTGGCATCACAAATGCCACCTGTAGTTTTTGTCTGCACGCTGTGGAGCTACAACGGTACCACCACCCATCATTACTCCGCCCTTAGCCATTCCGCGATATTGCATCCAGCGGTCGCGTATACGACTGACATATCCCACCGTCTCCTTTCCGCGCATGTAACCGTGTTTCACCACAGGGTCGCGATAATAAGCCGCATCGCTGAGCTTAAGAACATACTCGGCAACGTCGTCCCAGCGGTGCGGGTTACGCCCGTTCTTTCGGGCAAGTGCCATGGCATCCCTGATATGGAAGAACCCTCCGTTGTAACTTGCAAGCTGAAAAAACACACGTTCGGGCAGCGGCACATCGGTATAGTGCCCCCCCAACTCTTGCATGTAGCGGGCTGAAGCCGCTATATTCTGTTCAGGATTGAACATTTCCGAACGCGGTAAGCCCAGATGGTCGGCCGTTACAGGCATAATCTGCATCAGTCCGCAGGCTCCTGCCCATGATTTTGCATTGGGGTCGAAACACGATTCCTGATAGCATTGTGCAGCCATAAGCCTCCAGTCGATACGGGCTAAAGGTGCATACATCTGGAAATAACGGTCATAATGGGATATAACGCCGCCCGAACGGTTCAGCATGGGCGAATAAACGTGCCGCTGAATACTGCGTGTTGAAAGCAGAAAATCTTCTTCTTTCTGCATACTCTTCACCATCTGCGGCTTAAACCAACGGTTTAAAGAATCGGCCAGTTCGACATTATCGACATTCACTGCCCACCCCGTCATGTTACTATTAGCCTTAACCTGCGTGAATAAGAGCCCCTTTACGGGCCTGGATAACTGCAAGACAGCAATATCGGCTTCGCCATTACGTAGCTTGCGTTCAAGCTCCAGCGTGTCGCGACATACGTCTACTCGCAGCGAAACGCCAATCTTTTGGGCAAACTTTTCGCACAGTAAATATTGCAAACCCATACCTCGTCCATGGTAATCGTAGTAGGTATCGGGCCCCGACAGCGTAAGCATGATAAGCTCTCCGTTGCTTATAATATCATCAAGGCGGTAAGTTTTTTCCGACTGAACAGAATCGTTATCCATAGATGTACCCCACGGAGTAACCTGTTTCTTTTTCTGATTGGAACACGAAACAAACAATATTGTAACCAGAAACAACAGCGAGGTGAGAAGTTTTGTTTTCATATCGCAAATACCGTACAAAATTACGAACTTTATTGTATATACATATTAAATTAGCTATTTTTGCAAGGAATAATATGAAAGTTGCCATTTAAAGCTATGATGAAACCGTTACATGAGCTTGTTCGCACCAATATATGGGAGCTTGCAACAAACGAAGAACCCGCAGGAACATCGGTAAGGCCGGATGATAAAATTCTGCTCGATGCTAACGAAAACCCTTATAACTGGCCGCTGAACCGCTATTCAGACCCGCTTCAGGCCGAACTGAAGAACGAACTGGCACGTATCAAGGGTGTTTCGCCATCCAAAATGTTTATTGGTAACGGCTCATACGAGGCCATTGACCTGTGTTATCGCATATTCTGCCAGCCGCAGAAAGACAATGTTGTAGCCATAGGGCCAACTGACAGCAAATATAAAAGACTTGCCGATATTAATAATGTGGAATACCGTACTGTGCTTCTCAGCGACAGTTTTGAGCTGCAGGCCGGCAAGTTGCTGTCGGCATGCGACAAGAATACAAAAATAATATGGCTGTGTTCGCCCAACAACCCTACGGGAAATAACCTTAATGGTGAACAGATTGAAGAGGTATTGAGATGCTTTGACGGCATTGTGGTTATAGACGAATCGTATAGTGATTTCTCAACCGAACCTGTTTTCCGAAACCGGATAGACGAATTTCCGAACATAATTGTGTTAAACAGCATGGACAATTCATGGGGATGTGCCGCACTAAACATTGGGATAGCCTGTTCATCACCCGATATTACCAGAATATTTAACAAGGTAAAATACCCCTTCAATATCAGTAAGCCTGCACAGGAACGGGCTGTTGAGGTGCTAAAAGACGGCTTGGAGAATGAGGAATTTGTAAGTATTATCCGTCAGGAACGCAGCCGTTTGTTGCTGTCGTTCGCCGAATTGCCCTACTGTGAGCGGGTATATCCGTCGTGTTCCAACTTTATTCTTGTCAGGATGACAGACGCAAAGGCCGTCTACAACTATCTTATTGAAAAGGGAATATGCGTAAACAACCAATCAAATGTTGTATTATGCAACAATTGTTTGAGAATTACAATTGGTACAAAAAATGAGAATTTGCAGCTCCTTAGCGCATTAAGGCAGTATTAAAACCTTATTTTTGCGCACGCCTGTTGTGGTTATGAAGAAGCTCAAAGTAGTAAAACCAATAGGTTTTACCATAGCTTTGGCGGAGCTGATACCTGCGTTCGGCCATGGTGTGCGACTTATGGATAATGTCCATATAGTCATCATAATCGGCGTCCATTACCGAACTATGATACACAAACAACGGATGCTCGTGCAGATGACGATATAAAATAAGTGCCTCGCGATAGTGTTTGGGCAATGTTTCTGCAATATGATAAAACCGTTTTATGTTTTGTGCAAAGCGGTCGACATCGCCATCAAGCAGATATGCGCAAAGGAGCCAGTCGCGGGCAGCCTTTGTAGCCAGATGCATTTCATGAAGTTTCTGCAGATAATGCTTAGGCGACATCTTCTGACGGAACACTACTCCAAGGTGCTTGTACAGCTTGGCTTCGGGTGCCATCATCAGTTTTACCGTCTGTCCGTTGGGTAACATCGCATCAGAACCACCCACAAGAGGATATTCAAATAAGCGTTCTCCCAATTCGTTTTGTTCGGAAAGGGCCCATATCCGCAGCATCGTCAGGCTGCTGTCAGTAGCTGAAGCTGTTGCGCCAACATGGGCAGCATGACGGTAATTGTTCGAAATAATATCGCTTTCAGCCTTCATTCTATAATGAAATACCTTGTTGTTACATCCAATACCGCATACAACGAAAAAGAGAATCTGAAGCTGAAGCAAATTAATCCAGACTGTACGGGAGAGTGATTCTGTGCTGTTTACAGTCAATTCCACAGGTTCAAACCGTTTCGCTACCCGCAAAACACCGCCATAGCACACCATTAAAAGAGGGAAAAGCCATAGCCAGTTGCCCAAATAGCTTTCATGGTCAATCTGTGGTGACACGTCGGTAAGTATGCCTAAAAGCAATAACGACGGCACGTAAGTGAGGGCATAAGCGCGTCTTCGCAATTGGGTATACGAAAAAATACCCAGTTGAACAAGCCAAAGTGTAACAGTTATGATAACCGCTCCTGTCGTGCGGTTATAATGTGTAGTGCCATTTGATATGACGTGCTGGGTGACAGCCAGAATGTTTGCCTGGTAAAAGTATAGGTAAACAAAAGTAAAAGACAGAAAAAGGACGGTACATAACAAACGCATTTTCAACGTATCGTCCTTTTTAAACTTATTCATTAATACAATCTTTATTTGTTTTTCATTCAGGTTTTATTTGTTTTTCTCTCAATACTAATGCCGAACGCGCCGGAATATACAGCTTTAGCCACCCCTTCATTGCCTTTTCATAAAGGGGATCAAAGTTGGTAAAGTGCTTCACATTATCGTCTGCAAGTCCGTTACCTCCAAAGTCTTTTGCATCAGTATTCAACAAAACCTCGTACTCTCCAGCCTTTACAAGGAATCCGTAATCGGCATACGAGCGTGTTGGTGAAAAGTTAAAGACAAACAAAAGAGCACCTCGTCTGAAAGCGAGTATTTGGTCATCGTCGTTATGCCACACCTCTTCGACAGGCGTTAAATTAAAGTGTTTCTCGCTCTCTACAGCCTTTATCATCGCCCGGTCAAAGTCGGAGAGGAAATGATAATCCAGTTCTTTATTGTCAACAAGGTTCCATTGGCGACGCGCATACTTATAACTCCATCCGTTTCCCTCACGTGGAAAGTCGATCCATTCGGGGTGACCGAACTCGTTTCCCATAAAGTTGAGGTAACCTCCATTGATGGAAGCCAGTGTAACAAGCCTTATCATCTTATGCAATGCAATGCCACGATGCACAAGATTAGTTTCGTCTCCATGCTTGAAATGCCAATACATATCGGCATCTATCAGCCTGAAGATGATGGTTTTATCGCCTACAAGTGCCTGGTCATGGCTTTCACAGTAGCTTATTGTCTGCTCATCGGCACGGCGATTCTTTACTTCCCAGAAGATGCTGCTGGGCTTCCAGTCTTCATCTTTAAGCTCTTTTATCGTGCGAATCCAATAATCAGGGATGTTCATGGCAAGGCGATAGTCGAATCCATAGCCTCCGTCCTTTACCTTTGCAGCCAGTCCGGGCATGCCGCTTACTTCCTCGGCAATGGTTATTGCCTTTGGATTTACCTGATGAATCAGCTCATTTGCAAGCGTAAGATAGCAAATGGCGTTGTCGTCTTCATGCCCATTGAAATAGTCTTGATAGCCTGTAAACATTTCGCCAAGGCCATGACTGTAATACAACATCGACGTAACGCCATCGAAACGAAAGCCATCAAAGTGAAACTCGTTGAGCCAATACTTACAGTTTGACAACAGAAAATGGATCACTTCATCCTTACCATAGTCGAAGCATAGGCTGTCCCAGGCCGGATGTTCATGCCTTTCGCCGGGATAAAAATATTGATTGGGGTCGCCCGCAAGGTTGCCAAGCCCCTCTATTTCATTCTTAACGGCATGAGAATGCACCAAGTCCATAATCACGGATATGCCCATTTGATGGGCCGTGTCAACAAGCGACTTCAGTTCTTCAGGCGTTCCGAACCTGCTGGATGGGGCGAAAAAGGAACTGACATGATAGCCAAAGCTACCGTAATAAGGATGTTCCTGTATCGCCATTATTTGTATGGCGTTATAGCCTGCCGATGCAACGCGGGGAAGAATATTGTCTCTAAACTCGGTGTATGTGCCTACTTTTTCAGCATCCTGCGCCATACCCACATGACATTCGTATATAAGAAGGGGGTCGCGTTGTGGCGTAAATGGGCGATGTTTCTTACCACTTTTAGCTGCGGTTACATTATCCTTCCACTGGTATTCTTCTTTCGGAGCCCATACCTGAGCCGAAAAAATCTTCGTCATTTCGTCCTGAACAACACGCGTTGCCCACGCAGGAATGCGCTCTCCATAGCCTCCTTCCCACTTAACATGCATCTTATACAGATTGCCATGCACCATAGCTTTCCGGGGTAACAGCAATTCCCAGTTGCCCGTTCCGGCTATACGATGACATCTGTAAGCCTCGTTCTCAGTCCAATTATTAAAGTCGCCTACCAGGAAAATATCGGTAGCATTGGGTGCCCACTCTCTAAACACCCACCCGTCGCTATTTTGATGCAGGCCATAATATTCGTATCCGTTGGCAAAATCAGACAGCGTTATTTCGCCATTGCGCGTTAATTGGTTCAGCTTCCATAAAGCATGATCGTGCCTTCCTTGAATAGCATCTGCAAAAGGCTCCAAATATTTGTCACGCGCAACAATGCCAATTGGTTTTCTTTTCGATGAATTGCGAATCATAAACTTTCAGATTTTATTTATCGTTAAATCGCCGGCCACTTTCATAATGACCAGTACTAATTACCTGTCCGTTCCTATCCTTCTCAACAAACTTGCCGTCACGTATGTCGTTGACGTACATTCCTTCAAAGCGTTTGCCGTCTTTCGTTTCTTCAATACACTTGCCATTGCGCATACCGTTGCGGTAAACGCCTTTGAAACGCGTGCCATTTGCATAATGAATAATGACTTCTCCGTCTATCTTTCCGTTTAAAAACAATCCCTCAAACACGTCACCGTTCTTCTTAATCAGCTTACCACGTCCGTTCTGCAGGTCGTTTTTCCACATCCCTTCATACCTGTCGCCGTTGTGCCATACAAATGTTCCTTCGCCGTTTTTGTCGCCTTCTACAAAATGTCCTGTGTATTTGTCACCATTAGCATACTTAAATATGCCCTCGCCCGTGCGCTCTCCCTGCTCGTAATCGCCCTCATATTCGTCGCCATTCTGGAAATGGTATATTCCTCTTCCCTGCTGAATATCATCGCTCCACTGCCCTTTATACACATCGCCGTCGGCGTAGACGTTCACACCATACCCGCTACGCTGGTTGTTTTTCCAGTTGCCTTCATAGGTCGTACCGTCGCCCCAGTCGAAGAATCCTTTCCCGGCCTTCTTGTCGTTAAGCCATTGTCCGTCATAAAAAGCACCGTTCGAGTAGGTATATTTGCCTTTACCCTGACGCATATCCTTTACCCAATCGCCATTATATACGTCGCCATTAAAATAATACATAATGCCGTGGCCCTGCTGAAAATCGCGAAACCACAAACCCACATACTTGTTATTGTTATTGAAATAATACGTTCCTCTTCCGTGTTGCTGATTCAACAGCCATTGCCCTTCGTACCTTTCGCCGTCGGCAAAGGTATAAACGCCATAGCCCTGACGTTTGCCTTTTGAGAA
This sequence comes from uncultured Prevotella sp., assembly GCA_938018155.1. Lineage (GTDB taxonomy): Bacteria > Bacteroidota > Bacteroidia > Bacteroidales > Bacteroidaceae > Prevotella. Next base: position 118 of record CALIIG010000280.1, on the reverse strand, counting down.
ATCGCCTTCGTAAAGATTACCGTTATCAAAAACAACGCTACCCTTTCCCTGCGGTTTTCCTCCCACCATCTGCCCTTTATACGTACCCTTTACGCCCATCTCTTCAATAGTGCATGAG
>CALIIG010000279.1 GCA_938018155.1 uncultured Prevotella sp. | reverse complement strand
ACACCCATCGTTCGACGACCGTCGTACGCGCTGCTGACGGCCGCCGAACGATGAGGCTTTAAGCATAAAGGCAGCAACAGCCCGTCACAAAGCACATACCTTTCAGGCAGAAACACAAGGCCCTATAAGCCAGATACGGCACGCTTATCGGGAAAAGGCTGTTTAAACAAACAGACATCATAATCGGAAAACTTTAAAATTTATAATACAAAACTTCTTATGGAAAACAAAACCGACGTTTACGCATCGTTAGGCGACAAACGTAAAAAGTTTATGAGCTGGCAGGCACGCACTATCCTGGTAACCATGATTGGCTATGCCATGTTCTATTTTGTTCGCAAGAACTTTTCGCTGGCCATGCCCGGTCTCACCGCCGAGTACGGTATATCAAACAAGAGCTTCGGCTGGATATTGTTTGTAAGTTCGCTGGTTTACGGTGCCTCGCGTTTTATTAACGGCTATGTAGTCGACCGTATAAAGGGTCGTCTGGTGATGGCTGCGGGCTTGTTTCTCTGCGCTGTTTCCAATTTTGCCTTTGGTTTCGGTGTGGATATAACAGCCCTTATTGTAGGAACCAGCCACGGCCCCGACTTTACGGCCATGCTCATATTCTTTGTGGGCATTGTCATTATATTCAATCAGTATTGTCAGGGCATGGGTTATCCCCCGTGTGCACGTATATTACCCCACTGGATTCATCCGGGCGAGCTGGCCACTAAAATGTCAGTTTGGAATACGTCCCACTCGATAGGTGCAGCCCTTGCCGTCATTGTTTGCGGTACAATCATGGGTGCTATGGGTACCAATATGAGCGCAAACGCCGATGTCGTGGCCCGTATCACCGAAAATCTGACCAACAATAACGTAGGCAATGCGTCGGTACAGGCCCTGAACTATGCAGCCCACGCGGGTGCATGGAAATGGTGTTTCTGGATTCCGGCGTGCATAGCACTGTGCGGTGCCATCTTTATTTTGATTGGTTTACGCGACGAACCGAAAGAGGTAGGGCTGCCCGACCTGCCCGGTACTTCGCTTGGTGCTTATCAGGAAAAGCAGAATAAGGCCGCCCGTACGAAGTTTGAGCGCGTCATGGTTTGGCGTAACCGTTGGGTTTGGACCTTTTGTGTAGCCAACCTTTTTGTGTATATTGTACGCATGGGTATCCTCGACTGGGGGCCAAAATTCCTTACAGAGAGTCGCGGACTGGACATTTCACAGGCCGGATGGACCGTAGCGGCCTTCGAAATAGCGGGTATTTGCGGAACTTTGTTTGCAGGATGGGCTACCGACCACCTTTTTAAAGGTAAGGGACACCACATGTGCGTTGTCTGCATGGCAGGCGCAGCACTGTTTATGACCATCTTCAGGCTGCTGCCTCAAAACGCAAGTCTTACACTCACGGCAGCCGTATTGGTAGGTGCCGGCTTCTGTGTTTACGGTCCGCAAGCCCTTATCGGCATTGAGCTTGGCAAGCACGCAACGAAGGAAGCCTCGGCAAGGGCCAACGGAATTGCGGGTATTCTGGGTTACATCGGGTCAGGATTGTCGGGCCTGCTCGTAGGTTATGTAGCCGACCTTTACGGCTGGACACACGTCTTCGAAACCATTATTGTCGTGGCAATCATAGGTATGTTTATCCTCATCAGCATGTGGAACGCACCACGCGACGGCTATGAACGTGCTTCAAAAATTGATTATAGCGACGTGGACACGACTGTAAAATAGGCCATTAAAATCGTAATATATGAACTTTGACAAATATATTTCACCGCTAAATGAGGAGCAACTGCTTAAGGCGTGCGCCAAAATCAGGCACGTGGCCCTCGATATGGACGGAACCATATATCTTGGAAGCACGCTATTTCCATATACACAGGCCTTTCTGCAAACGCTGTGCGATAACGGAATATCCTATTCGTTTCTCACGAATAACCCCACAAAGAGCAGCAACGACTATCTTTCGAAACTGCAAAAACTGGGTATTTACGCCACCGAAGAGCAAATGTACACCTCGTCAATCGCCACAATCGACCATATTCGCATGCAGTATCCCCGGGCCAAAAGGATATTTACCCTTGGCACGCCCAGCATGCAGGCTGAATTTATAAAGGCTGGTTTCGAGATAACAAGCGAGTCGGCCGACGACGTTCCCGACATTCTTGTCGTAGCTTTTGACACTACTTTGGAATACTCGCGCCTGTGCAGGGCGGCCTGGTGGGCTTCAAAGGCCGATATTCCCTATATTGCAACCAACCCCGATTGGGTGTGCCCTACCGACCAGCCCACCATATTGGTTGACTGTGGCTCGCTATGTAAGGCCATCGAAGGGGCGACAAAGCGTCGGCCCGATATTGTTATCGGCAAGCCCAACCCCAATATGCTCTATTGCATTCGCGATAAATACGGACTCCGAGACGATGAAATTGCGATGGTTGGCGACCGCATTTATACCGACGTGGCTACGGCACAGAACGCCGGTTCATTCGGCGTACTGGTGCTTTCAGGCGAAACAACGCTCGAAACATCGCTTACCTGCAAACGCCAGCCCGACCTTACGGCTCTTAGTATAAAGGAGTTTGGCGAGCTGTTGCAGATGTCGAGACAGCAATAAAACGTAATCAGGCGGAGAGCATAACCTGTTATGCTCTCACGCTTGCCTTGCATTCTACCTTACAAAACCACAACTTAAAACCACAACTTAAAGCCACATTACTATGGCAATAAAAAACAATCTTCAAAAAACTACATTGCTAACCCTTACTCTAATGGCTACCATTGGTGCGCATGGACAAAAGGCAACCATCACGGGAAAGGTGTACGACGCCGACGGTACTTCCCCATTGACAGGTGTTACCGTACAGCAAAAGGGGCAGAAATCGGGTACCGTCACCGACCTCGACGGTAATTTTACAATCACCGTAAACGGTAATAACCCTGTTCTAACGTTTAATTATCTGGGCTATTCGTCAACAAGCGTAACCGTTGGAAAGAAGACAAAGATTAGCGTTACACTCAGTCCGGAAGCCAAAAACTTAAACGAAGTAGTGGTTACTGCATTGGGAATTAAGCGCGAAGAGAAGTCATTGGGCTACTCTGTAAGCAAACTTGACAACTCGGAACTGACGAAAGGTGTGAGTGCTAACTGGCTCGACCAGATGAATGGTAAGGTTGCAGGCCTCAGTATGCAGTCGGCAGGCACCGGCCCGCTGGGCACCATGCGTGTAACGCTGCGTGGCGATCACTCGTTGAACTACGGCAACAACGGAGCCCTTTTTGTCGTTGACGGCGTACCAGTCCACTCGGGAACCGTTGCCACAGGAAGCGGAAGCACATACAGCAACACCGATGCCCCCGTAGATTTTGGCAATGGAGCTGCCGACATTAACCCGGACGACATCGAGTCGGTAACCGTATTGAAGGGTGCTGCAGCCACTGCACTTTATGGTTCGGAGGCAGGAAACGGTGCCATCGTCATCACAACGAAGGGAGGAAACAAAGCTGCGAAATGGGGCGTAACGGTTAATTCGTCACTGGTTCTCGATTTAGCCAGCTACTGGCCAGACTTTCAAAAGGAATACGGATCAGGCTCAGACATGGGCCTTAACCCTTTTTCGTATTATAGTGTATCGGCTACAGATGCAACCGATGGCATTGGAAACAACGGCTCTAACTATTCAAGGGCATCGTATGGAGAGAAATATGGCAACGGGAAAATGCGCTATCAGTATAACTCATACGATTGGGAGACGGGAAAATACACACCTACTCCGTGGGTTTATCAGGATAGTTGGTACAAAGGTTTCTTCCAAACGGGTACTACCTGGCGCAATAACGTAGCCATCAGTGGGGGCAACGGCAAGGGCACTTCTGCCCGTATCAGCTTTACAGACACACGCAACAACTGGATAACGCCGAACACAGGGTATGTTAGTGACGACATAGCCATTGCATTTGATACCCCTGTAAGCAAGCGCATAAAGCTGAGTGCCCGTGTAAACTACACCGGGAAGCGCAGCGATAACCTGCCCGGAAGCGGTTACTCGGCAATGAATCCGATGTATCATTTGGGCTTTGGCTACTCGAATAACTCCATCAATGAGTGGAAGGATGAGTACTTTAAGGGACGCTTTACCAAAGAAAACATCGATGCAGAACGAACGGTTTACCGCTCCGGTACGCCTGTAAATCCTTACCGGACAGCATACGAAGAGCTGAACAAAATGAACAAAAGCCGTGTGTATGGCAACATGTCGGCTACCATTGATTTGGCTAAAGGTCTGAAGCTGAAGCTGCGTTCGGCACTCGATATGACCCATTCGTGGCGCACTCAGCAGCGTCCTTTCTATACCGCGGGCTATGAACAAGGCATGTATCGTGAGCAAACAACGAATATTTACCATGTAAATAACGATTTCTTACTGACTTATACAAACAACAACTGGCTCGACAAGAAGCTGGGATTTAGTGTGTCGTTTGGTGGAAACAGCATGAATTATCGTTATTATAATAACCGTGTTACGCTGCAGAAACTGCAAATTGACGGTGTGTACAACATCTATAACGTACCGTCAGGATATAGTCCCGACAACTTCAGTTACCACTCAAAGAAGAAGGTAAACTCCTTTTATGGTGTGGCTCAACTGAGCTGGAACAACGCCTGTTACCTCGAATTGACCGACAGAAATGACTGGTCAAGCTCGCTCGCAAAGAACCATAACTCATACAATTACCCTTCGGCGTCGTTCAGTGTACTGCTTGATCGTGTGTTCAATCTGAAAGAAAGAACACCATGGATCGACATGCTGAAGGCTAAAATATCGTGGGCAAACGTAGGAAGCGACACGTCGCCCTATTCGCTTGACCGTTATTACAACGCCACATCCTATTTTGGAAGCTACCGTATTTCGCCTACAATGCCCAACGCCAACATCAAACCCGAGAACCAGGAAAGCTGGGAAGGGGGATTGGAAGGCAAGATGTTTGGCGGACGATTAGGCTTTGATCTCACAGCTTATACAACAAGTACGACGAACCAGATTGTCAATGTGGCGGCCGATCAAATTACAGGAACTACAGGCTATACGATTAATGCAGGTGAAATCAGCAGTAAGGGAATAGAGGTTTCATTGAATGGAAGCCCGGTGAAAACACGCAATTTTGAATGGAGCATGAGGCTTAACTGGAGCAAAAACTGGAATAAACTCGTCAGTTTACAAAAGGAATGGGACCCCAATCAGCCCTATCAGACGGACATGGGAACCACTATTGGCAACCGCGTTTACGTGTATTCGTTTGTAGGTCGCGAAATGTACCGAATCTATGGACATGGTTATAAGCGGGCTCCAAAAGGTGCTTTCTATCTTGATGAAAACGGAAACAAGGTGGATTGCAGCGGTGCAAAGATTATCGGTGCGTCAGGTTATCCTGCCATTGACAAAACAACTTTAATTGATTTAGGCAAGGTTAATCCCGACTGGAAAGGCGGATTGAACATGAATTTCCGTTATAAGAACGTTAATGTAAGTATGGATTTCAGTGCCCAGGTTGGCGGACACTGCTACTCTACAACCAATTTCCTGCTCTCTTATCAGGGCCGATTGAAAAACTCGCTGGCGGGACGTTACGACGGTCTTGTTGTTGAAGGCGTGCACGCCAGGAACAATGCCGATGGAACCATTACCTACACGAAGAATAAAACCGTCTTCGGGAGTGCACTTTCCTACTATAATACTTATGTCTGGAACCGCGACAACGCAGAGGAAAACACCTTTAGTACAAACTTCTTTAAGTTCAGACAGCTGCGCGTTGATTACAGTTTGCCCCTGAAATTCTGTCGAAAAACAAAGTTCCTGAACAGCGCAAGCATCGGTGCATACGCCACTAATCTGTTCTGCATTACACCATTCCCGCAGTATGATCCTGAGGCAGCCATGGTGAGTGGAGCCGACATTTACGGTGGAATTGAGACGTTAGCCTACCCTATGACCCGCTCATACGGTTTCAATGTTAAACTTTCATTCTAAGCAATATGAAAATAAAATATTCAGTTTTGGCGTTGGTATGCGGACTCTTTATTACAGGATGTACGCAGAATTTTGAGGAAACCAACACCAATCCCAATAAGATAACCGTGAAAAGCGGGAAGCTAAGTGCATCGGCCATGTTCGAAAAGAACCTGTATGATGGCACAAATTACCTCACTTACATTAGCTGGTTTTGGAACAACGAGCTTGTACAGCACACGGCCAGCACGGGTAATACCGTTCGCAATGAACACAGATACAACATCGGTGACGCCAATTGGGCCAGCCTTTGGAACCATATTGCGGGGTATGCATCGAACATACACGAGATGAACAGATTGGCTAAACTGCAGAAAGATATTGCTATGCAGGCCGTGTCTAAAACCATGTATGTTCTATTTATGCAGAATCTAACCGACATGTTTGGCGACATTCCTTATCGCGAAGCTTTCATGGCCGACCAGGGAAACCTGGCTCCGGTCTTTGACAGTCAGGAAGAAGTGTACAAACAAATGTGTGCAACCCTCGAGCAAGCCAATAAGTTTTATACTTCAAATCCATATGTAAACAGTAACTATGCCGCCCTCGACAACATGTATGGCTTCAATATAAAGAAGTGGCAAAGGTTTAATAATTCGCTCTACATTCGTGTATTGGGCCGGCTAATGGGGCGTAGCAGCACTGTCGTTGACAGCATAAGCAATATGACTGTCAGGGAAAAGTTGCAGCAAATTGTAGATAATCCCGTGCAATATCCGGTATTTACGTCGAACGATGACAATGCAACCGTACGGTTTACAGCCGTTGCACCTTACTACTCTGAGTTTGATCCGGCCAACTATACCGAACCAGACTTCACCAACAGCTCCTATCATCTCACCGAACAAATGATTAAAATGATGGTCATTAAGGGCAGAAATGCCGACGGAAGCATCAATATAAAGGCTGACATTTACGTTGATCCGCGTCTGCATATCATCGGAAAGCAGCGCGACAGTGCACCTTATTGGAAAGGGACCGTTGCAGGAGGACTGGCCGAAAATCAAGGCAACGACGACCGTGCATCTTCATATCTCAATGCGGAAGTGTTGAGAAGGAACAACTCTGACGAGTTTTTCATGGGCTTTGATGAATTGGAATTCATCCTCGCCGAGGCCGCATTAAAAGGCATTATCAACGGTGGCGATGTTGCAGCCCGTACATATTATGAAGCAGCCGTAACCGCCAACATGCAGAAATGGGGCAAGTTTGCCCAGGCCGCAGTACCCAATAATACACCTGTCGACTACATCATCACCGATCAAATTATAGCTGATTATCTGCAATCGCCATTGGCTTCATGGGACCTAAATACCAATCACGAAGAACTTATACTGAACCAAAAGTATATCGCTACGTTCTGGGTGGGCATGGAAGGCTGGGCCGACTACCGGCGTACAGGCTATCCTGAGCTGACCGTTGGACAGGGAACTGACCCCAACGACTTTGTATTGCCCACACGAATGGGCTATCCCAACATCACAACTGCAACCAATGCTGCCCACGTTGCCGAGGCTCTAAAGAGAATGAAAGCCAATGCAAACGATATGAAGACACCTGTATGGTGGAGCAAGAAAGCAATTGAAGGCGCACATTAAAAATGAAAACCATGAACAAAAATAAAATATTTGCATCATTATTGCTCTTTGTAGGGCTTATATCCTTTTCGGCATGCTCTGACAATGACACTGAAACGGGTGAACCATTCCTTAAGTTTGACCTGCCTTCTACAACCATAAATATAAACGTCGACGGCATGACACAAGCCAACCGCAAGCAAGTAACCGTTCGTTCAAACCGCGCATGGAAGGTACAATATGCCAATCCGGCCGATACGACATGGCTGCATCTCTTCGTAGATGAAGGCGTAGACGACGGTATTATACACTATTGGGCCGATAAAAATACGGCCTTTAGCACGCGTGAAGGCAAGTTTAACTTTGTATCAAAAGATGGCACAACGCTTAATGTGCTCAACATTATTCAGGAAGCAAATCAGCCCTTGGTACAGATTGTTAATGGCGAACAGGGTTTTAATTTGCTCCCGGAGGCAGGCAAATTAGCCATTGCCATTAACCACAACATTCCCTTTGAGGCTACTCTTTCGGCTGCGGCGTGGGCACGGATTGACCGGCAAACTAACGACTCGGTATTTATTTCATACGATAAAAACCGCACCGACGACCGCTCTGTTAACCTTACTGTTCAAGGAACAGGTGAACAAAGTCATCTTGTTTCAACGACAATCATCACCCAATCAGCCCCTGGTCTTGTCATGAATGAAGACTTTACGTGGCTCAGCGAGGGCGAAGAGAAACCATATTATGAATATCCCGAAGAGAATTTTTCGAAGTGGAGTGCTGCTGAAAAGGCTCACGGATGGACCACTATCAGCGGTTTTCTCTACGGCGGTATAGGCTATATCAAACTTGGTAAGACCAAAAATGCGGGTGATGCAGTGTCTCCAGCCCTGACAGGACTGACAGAACCTACCAACATTCAGGTCGATTTCAAGGGTGTTGGCTATACGGCAGGTAATAATAAACATGATGATGCCGTTCTTAAAGTAGGCATTATGGGGCCGGGCGAACTGGTTAACGACAACAGCACTATCGAAATAAACGGTACCGTACATAAATGTATTCGTTTCGAGCTTACGTCGTTCCCGAAGGTCGTTCCCAACAGCGAGTATAACCCCTTTGCACAGCCCGATGCCAACTTCACGTTCCACATTAAGAACGCAACCAGCGAAACCCGCTTGGTTTTCATTGGTGGAGAAGTATGGGGCGCAGCGTTAAATGGTGTTGGCCAGAGCAAAAACCGCTGTTATATTGACGATGTTAAGGTGATGAAAGAATAAATATTTCAGCCACATAACGGTATTCATGCAGGTTTATACCCGTTTTAACAGAAATTCAAATAGAAATTTTCATACATTCAACATTTTAATATTACAAATACAATGAACTATTCACACATTCGTATTAAATTGGCATCATTCGTTGTAATGGCCTTTATGGGAACCACTTTACAGGCTCAAACTAAAATCATTGCGCACCGAGGTTATTGGGATTGCCCCGGAAGTGCTCAAAACTCACTGACGTCTTTGCGTGCCGCTGATGCCATAGGGGCTTACGGTTCTGAGTTTGATGTACATCTCACAAAAGACAACAGGATCGTCGTTAACCACGATCCGACGATAGGAAAGTATCAGATTCAGACCTCAAACTATAAGGATTTAAAGAAATGTAAGCTCAGAAACGGAGAGAGATTAGCCTCTCTCGAAGAGTATCTCGATGCGGGAAAGTCACTGAAAACCCGCCTTATCCTCGAAATCAAAGCCCAGTATAGCCAGAGCCATGAAGACTCGTTGGTGCGCCAGACTGTTGAAATGGTAAAGGCAAAAGGGTTGGCCGACCGTACCGATTACATATCGTTTAGCGGCAATGCCTGCCTTTTGCTGAAGAAGTTATGCCCTGATTCGCCCGTCTCTTACCTGAATGGCGACTGGGATCCGCAAACCATCAAAGACAAAGGATTGGATGGAATCGACTACCATTACCAAGTATTGGCCGCTCATCCCGAATGGATTAAGCAGTGTCATGACTTGGGTCTCACCGTCAATGTATGGACAGTTAACGACCTTAACGATATTGACGGTTTCATTAAAGCGGGTGTCGACTTCATCACAACGAACAAACCCGTTGAGGCTATCAAGCTGGCAAAGTAAACTTAAAAGGCTAACGGTCTGTACAATTTAATACCAGGGGAAATCAATACCATCGCCAACCTTTCGCGTTTGGCATATTATTGGTTTCCCTTCTTTTTAGTATATTTGCCATATTACAGCTTTTTATATTAAACCTATAAGAAATGAAGACCATTGGTGCCAAAGGAATTAAGGTTATAAAACTTCTGCATCTTATCGTTACAATGATGTGGACTATGGGGTTATTAAGCATTATCGTAATTATATCGGGCCGTTTTTCCTCATTGATTAACCTGTCATCAGTACTCAAAGAGGTGCTGAAGATTGACTCTCTCCTTGTTATTGTTGGTGTTTCTGTGTTTAAAAACAAGTTTGTAGAGAGGCAAAATATCAGCATTATTCATACAGCAGCCTCTCTCTTTTTACTTCTTTTCCTATCTTCGTTACATCTTAAAGCCAGCACCTTATCGCCCACCTTACAAGGGCAGGACCCCAAAAAACAACCTGCTGAACAGTGGATTTGGCATAACCCTATGTCTGAAACTATTCCCCCCTTGCACGGCAGGGCATGGAATAATGAGATTGGAGCAGCATCGTTTGCACGCATGCCCGAACGATTAAAGCCCCTATTGCCAACTGCCGTATACAAACTTTCGCGCCAAAGTGCAGGCATATCGCTGCGCTTTGTCACCAATTCGCCCAATATCTGTGTACGTATGAAGACCGCCAACAAATCGGCATTAACCAACATGAGTAGTCTGAACGAATCGGGAGTTGACCTGTATGCCGTCATGCCAAATGGCGTTTTCCACTGGCTTGGCACCCATCAACACTACCGTTTTGGCAAGACAGCAGCCGACACCACAAGATTTTTCTACCGTAATATCGATGTAAAGGGGCCAACTGAATACCAACTTTACTTACCCAATTACAACACAGTTACCTTCCTTGAAGTAGGTACAGGTGAAGGCTCTACGTTCCGTTTCATTGCCCCATCCACCGAAAAGCCCGTGGTTGTATACGGTTCTTCCATCATCCAGGGGGCGTCACCATCGCGCCCGGGCCTCAGCATCACCAATATTGTACAGCGTAACCTCAATATGCCCGCAATAAATCTCGGCTTCTCGGGCAACTGTTTTATGGAGTCTGTACTGTTTAAAGCGTTGGCCGAAATTGACGCAAGGGCATACGTTATCGACCCTATCCCCAACTCACATCGCTTTTCAGAGAACGAAATCATAAAGCGCATTACCGAAGGTATTGCCATATTGAGACAGAAAAACAATACGCCTGTCGTTCTCGTTCAGAACTATGCAGCCAGCGACAGCGTCATGATGAAAGCGTCCTATGCTTCATACCTCGCTGCCAATGCTGCACTGTATAAGGCCTATAAAACCATGAAGCGTCAGGGAATAAAGAATATTTACCTGCTCGAAAAAGAAAAATTGGTGCTCGGTGAAGAGGGAATGATTGAAGGTTCACATCCCAACGACCTCGGCACAATGGTTTATGCGCACGCCTATACCGATATTTTACAGAAAATTTTAGGGCGCAAGCCATCATACAAATAAAAAGGGAGGTCAGGTTCTTACATATAAACCTGACCTCCCTTATTGTATTTTCCTTAAGGGTTCACCTTATTATATAATAACCGATACAATGGTTTAGAACTGGTTTTCTACAATATCGGTCAGCACATCCTTTATGTTAAGGCCGGCTGCACGCACCTGCTGGGGTATAAAACTCGTTGGCGTCATGCCCGGAGTAGTGTTTATTTCGAGCATGTTTATTTTGTCGTTGCCGTCCTCGTCTTTCGATATGATATAGTCGATACGAATAATTCCGTTTGCCCTCAGGATGTCATAGATGCGGCTTGTCTCCGCAGCCACCTTCTCTGCCGTTTCTTTTGACAGGCGCGCAGGGGTTATTTCCTGTACCTGTCCGTTGTATTTGGCATCATAATCAAAGAACTCATTCTTCGTAACTACTTCGGTAGCGGGCAGTACTACCGACTTATTGCGTGTCTTATACACGCCTTGTGATATTTCAATACCATCGAGGAACGATTCAACCATTGCCTCGCTGCTTTCCATAAAAGCCTTACGGAGTGCAGGTGCAAGCTGGTCAGCGTTCTTCACTTTGCTCACACCGAAACTCGAACCATCGGCTGCAGGTTTCACAAAACAAGGCATACCAATTCGCTCTGCAATAGCCTCAGCGTTGTATTTTTCACCACGATGCAGCAAAATGCTGTCGCCAACGTTCACACCAAAGCCGCGCAGGTAGTTGTTTAATACGTATTTATCGAACGTCATTGCCTCAACAAGCACCCCGCTCGTCGAGTAAGGGAGGTGAATTAAATCAAAGTATCCCTGCATCGGACCGTTCTCACCGGGCTGCCCGTGTATCGTAATGTAGGCGTAATCAAAGACTACAGCCTTACCATCCTGACCAATAAAGGAAAAGTCGTTGCGGTCAATCGGTGCCACTTCACCGTTATCAAAGTTCACGTTCCAGGTTTGTCCCTTCACATCTACCACGTAAACGTTGTAGCGTTCCTTGTCAAAAAACGAATACAAACCTTGTGCAGAGCGCAACGATACGGCATGTTCGGACGAATCGCCACCGCATACAATAGCAATGTTTCTTTTAAGATTCTTCATATCTTCAGTAAATAATATTCTGTTCGTATTTTATTATCGTTCCTGTTCATTCCCTGTTTCCGCGTTTCAAATGTCCGGCTTCGCCGTAGTTCCTTTGATAAATGCACGCCACTTTTCGATAAGGCTGGCAAAGTCGTGTGGCCATTCCGAATCAAAATCCATCTGTTTTCCCGTCCCGGGATGGACAAAACCCAGCGTCTTTGCATGCAGGGCCTGCCTCGGGCAAAGTTTAAAACAGTTTTGGATAAAAGCCTTATAGGTAGAGCTTCGCTGCCCACGCAGAATCTCCGTACCGCCATATCGTTCGTCGCCAAAGAGGGGATGGCCTGTGCTTCGCAGGTGAGCGCGGATTTGATGCGTACGTCCTGTTTCGAGAATACACTCAACAAGGGTTACATATCCAAACCGTTCCAGCACGCGATAATGGGTTACGGCAGCTTTCCCTATGCCCGAACCGGGTGAAAAAACCTTCATGCGGAGGCGGTCTTTGGGGTCGCGTGCAATGTTCCCTTCAATGCTACCTTCATCCTCTGTAAGGTTACCCCATACCAAAGCATGATAGCTTCGGTGCGTGGTTTTGTTGAAAAACTGCTTTCCGAGCGATGTCTTGGCTTCGGGGGTCTTGGCTACAACAAGCAGTCCGCTGGTGTCTTTGTCAATGCGATGCACCAGTCCCACCTCCGGATTATTGGCATCGAAGCTCTCCAAATCGCGCAAATGCCAGGCCACTGCGTTAATCAGCGTACCGCTGAAATTGCCTGCTCCCGGGTGCACTACCATACCTGCTTCTTTGTTTATCACCATCAGGCTGTTGTCTTCATACACTATGTCCAATGCTATATCTTCGGGCTGTATGGCCGAATCGTGCCTGGGGCGGTCGAGCATCAGGCTGATTTCATCGCCCGGACGCACCTTATAGTTGCTTTTTACCGGCCTCCCGCTCACGAAAATACAGCCTGCATCGGCCGCCGTTTGTATGCGGTTACGGCTCGAATGCTGCATGTGTTCAGCCAGAAACTTGTCAATCCGCACAGGCATCTGGCCGGCATCGACCACCATTTTCCAGTGTTCGTAAAGGTCTGAACCCTCTTCTCCGGCTGGCAAAACGGCAGCATCAAGTTCGTCGTCTTCTAATAATATATCGTCGTATTGCTCTGTCATGGGCATTTTTTCTGTTGAAATAAGCATCATTCGCTATAGAATGAGAAAATTGTTTACCGCTTACTGCATTGCTAAAAATACATCAAGCAACAGGCTACTGGCCTGACGGACCCGGCTCCGGTTTCGGTTTCTCCTCTTCTTCAGACGAGCCTGTAACTTCCTCAAAGCCGTCAACGTCGCCCTCTTCTTCCTGTTGGAAAACCGGATCCACATAGTTTACTGAGTCGTCGGCAGAGCGCATGCCGTTGCCAGCCTGAATAATCAGAACATCGTCTACGGGTATTTTGTCGCCGCTCGTAACGTGACGGCCTTTCACCAGGATGCCGTACACCCAGTCTTTCTCACCTGCAATAAACTCGGGCTGGCCCAGTTTAAAGCCCATTGCCGTCAGCTTGGCCATGGCTTCGCGCAACGAACAGTTGTCAATAACATCGGGGAGGGTTATTGTCGGCGAGCTTGCAGCGTTGACGGTAACCGCAATTACATGTCCCGACTTGACGCATTCGCCAGGTGCCGGCGACTGTTCGAGAATACACCCCGGGGGCAATGTCTTTACATATCCGGTATCGGTGACCTCCATGGTAAGGCCCAACTCGTTAAGAATATGCTCAGCATCGGCACTGTTTTTGTGGATAAGTTTCGGGACGGCTATCGATTCGCCATGATGAGTATAGAAGCCAATGGCAGCCTTAAAACCAAAAGCAAGCAGCACAACAACCGCAACCATAGCCGCCAGATTGCCCCAAAGATACCCGCTTTTGAACTTTCCTATAAATTCCGAAACTGTCATCTATACCCTGATTTTCTACAAAGTTAGTGCAAATAGGCTATACTGCAAAATAAATTACGCGGTTTTTAGATGCCCGTACACCTTGTACATACCCATCATACCGACATCACCAGTCAGCCCAAAAACACAAAAGGCAGCCAGGTTATCCTTGCTGCCTTTTATCGTCACGCCGTGACGATGAAAGTTTTTACTTTCCGTGGTTCTCGTCAGAAACAGTCAACTTCTTGCGACCGCGTGCACGACGGGCAGCCAATACGCGACGACCGTTCTTCGTTGCCATTCTCTCGCCGAAACCATGCTTGTTCACACGACGGCGG
>CALIIG010000278.1 GCA_938018155.1 uncultured Prevotella sp. | reverse complement strand
CGTTCTTTGTTGATGCAGAAACTTGCGACTAACAGTAATTCGCTCGTTTCCAAATCGTTACCTATTTTGTTTACACAACGAGGTAACTTCTTTATTTTCAATTAGATACATTTTAAGAATTATCTTACGTCGTAATGTTACGTAAACAGCTGAATATTAACACAATACAAAAACCGTCATATTTCGCGTATTTACGGCAAAGGCTCTGCCTTGCGCAAAATAACGCAGCCACAGAGCCTCTGTTGTCAATAAATTTCAACGAAGTAATTGTTCAGCCTTCCTTATACCAGGGTAGCAACAACCTCCTCACGTGTGCCTGGCAGAAGGTCGATAATGGGTATCTCGGGCATGGTATAGCAGCCGGGTTGCAAGCGTGTTGTAGCGCGTGCAACGTCAACAAGAACCTGCGCTGTAAGGGCTGGATTGTTGATGCTCATGTCGAAAGAGATGCGCTGATTTTGCGTTTTGCCGCTCACACCCTTGCGTGTCATGTGTACGCCATGGCCCATATCCTTTACCTCGTCAATGCTATTTACGGCAAAAACATGCAGTTCATCGTGAGCAAAATAATCGTCGGCCTTTATCTCTTTCGTCACTTCGTCGAGTGTAGCACCCTCTTCAAGCTCAACGTAAACCATGCGACGGTGTATGCCTTCGCCCAATGGGATAGTCATTGAAAGCGCATTTTTAACACCCTTTTTGCTACGGGCAACTACCGAATGGCCCATTGACATACCAGGACCAAAGTTGGTATAGCTCAGGCCTTTGGGCGCAAGGGCCTGCATAAGCACACGTACAACCGAGTCGGATCCGGGGTCCCAGCCGGCAGCTATCACGCTAACGGTGTTGGTTTTCTTGTTGTTTTGCATCTGTCGTGTGCGGTAATCAAGGATAGATGTGTGAATATCGAAGCTGTCAACAGTATTTATTCCCAATGCGGTTATTGCCCCGGCATATTCAGGACATTTGCGTGTAGGGGTAGCAAGGATGGCTACATCAACGTCCTTCAGCTTCTTAATATCGTTGACTACTGTGTATGGGGTAAGTGCAAGAGGCTTGTCTTTGTCGCCCTGACGGCGCACAATGCCTGCTATTTCAAAGTCGGGAGCTGCCTCCAAAGCCTCTAATGTAAAATGGCCTATGTTGCCATAGCCTACAATTGCTGCTCTGATTTTTTTCATCTTACAATGTTTTATTTGTTTGTGAATGTTTACAATGTCTGTTATTTATTGCAAAATTACGTCATTACGCCGAAAAGGCATATTATTATATCTTTCTTTAACAAAAAAACATATTGGGACAGAGACGTATCCTGCACCTTGTATTTATGGTACCAGGCAAGTGTTTTCAATACAATAATATGGCCACAATGACGTTATCTCACCGTATATATACAGAACAATACTTTATGATTGAATATATCAAAGGCGAGCTGACGGAGCTGACGCCCGCTCAGGCCGTGATTGAAGCAGGGGGTGTAGGCTACGCGTTAAACATATCGTTGAACACGTATAGTGCCATACAGGGTAAGAGAGATGTAAAACTTTATGTGCACGAGTCGCTGCAAACGGGCGGTCGTGACGATAACTATACTTTCTATGGCTTTGCAACACGCCGCGAGCGTGAACTGTACAGGCTGCTCATTACCGTATCGGGAGTGGGGGCCAATACAGCGCGAACCATGCTGTCGTCCATCACGCCCGCCGAACTTTGCAACGCTATTGCCAATGGCGATGAGAAGCTGATTAAAGGTGTTAAGGGCATAGGCCTGAAGACGGCACAGCGTATTATAGTTGATTTAAAAGACAAAATTATGTCGTCGGGCATTGCCGAAGAGTTGCATGTAGCCAAATCGGGTAGCGAAACAACATCAGTAAATACAGGTGTTCGTGACGAGGCAGTGTCGGCAATGACTATGTTGGGCTTTGCTCCTGCATCGTCGGCAAAGGTGGTTACGGCTATTCTTACAGAACAACCTGAGCTGGCAGTGGAGAAGGTTGTGAAGGAAGCACTGAAGAGAATCAAATAAAAGTAAAAGAGTAAAAAGGTAAAAAAGTAAAAGGCTTCGCTTAAAATTAAAGAATTAAAAGATTAAAAAAAATAAAGATTTTAAGGGCTGTGCTTAATATTTAAAGATTAAAAGAAGGAAGTTTAAGGGCAAAAAGTTCTCTGTGTTACAGGGAAAAGTGCCCTATATTATATAAGGTGTAGGGCTGATGTGCTACGTAGTTCTGTGGGAAAGACGACGGCAGTCAGTGCACTTTAGAAAATGAAGATAAGGAAAAACCATATATTGCTGATCATGATGCTTGCCATGGCAATGGTAAGCTATGCTGTTGCAGCACCTTATCTCAATGCAAATCAAACACCGCAGAAACCGCAGACCAATCAGAAAAATAAAGCCAGGGCAACGACAGAAAAGAAGAATCAGGCACCTTTGGCTGATGATATTGTGATACTTGACAACGGCGACGATTCTATTCCTGATTCGCTTTTACACCCCAGATGGAAAATACAACGGACGGTTCCTGTAACATACGGCGACCTTAAACAAAGTGCTGTTGATCTGAAAAGGCCTGACGGTATTAAGTATGAGGTAACATACAACGATACCATAAACCGTTATATCGTTGGCACAAGGATGGGGTCGACATGGCTTGCCGCGCCCATTATGATGACTCCCGAGGAGTATATGAAGTGGAGCGAGAAGCACGGGCGCGACGTTTACTTCCGTCAGAAGAACTCAGAAATATACGAACGCAAGGGCAAAGAGAAGTTCGATTTCAGCGATATGCACTTTGACCTGGGACCTGCAGAGATGATTTTCGGTCCCGGGGGTGTGCGAATACGAACGCAAGGCACCGCAGAGCTGAAGTTTGGAGGCACTTATAAGAACATTGACAACCCGTCGTTGCCCATCCGTAACCGCAAAAAGACATCGATAGACTTTGATGAAAAAATAAACCTTAACGTGAACGGCAAGGTTGGTGACAAGGTAAACATGAACCTGAACTACAATACTGATGCCACCTTTGACTATGATGCGCAGAACCTTAAGCTCAAATACGATGGTAAAGAAGACGAGATTATCAAACTCGTTGAAGCGGGAAATGTAACGTTTCCTTCCAATTCGTCGCTGATTCAAGGAGCTAACAGCTTGTTCGGCCTGCGCACAGATATGCAGTTTGGCAAGCTGAAGCTGCAGCTTGTAGCCTCACAAAAGAAGAGCACGTCGAAGAGCGTGTCATCGCGTGGCGGCAAGCAGCTTACGACATTTGAGATGGATGCCGCCGACTATGAAGAGAACAGGCATTTCTTTTTGGCCCGTTACTTTCATGATCACTATGATGAAGGTATGCGCACCCTGCCTAATTTGGCAACTGGTATTAAGATAAACCGTGTAGAAGTATGGGTAACAAACAAGTCGGGTACGACAACGAACTCGCGCAATATTGTTGCACTTACTGACCTTGGAGAAAATAACCATGTCAGTAATCCGATGTGGACTATAGGCAGTCAGCCTGTCCCGGCAAACTCGGCCAATACAGAATATGCCACCGTTGTGGGCAGTTATGCTGCGGCTCGCGACATTGACCAGACGTCGACTGTGTTGGACGGGGGTGGTCTTGTGGGCGGAACTGATTACGAAAAGCTACAGAGTGCCCGTCTGTTAAGTCCGTCAGAATATACCGTTAACAATGCATTGGGATATATTTCACTCCGTACTTCGTTACAGACTGACCAGGTATTGGCCGTTGCTTACGAGTATACCTATGGCGGACGAACCTATCAGGTAGGCGAATTTGCAAGCGACATCACCGACGTTCATCAGGCTCTTTTCGTCAAATCGTTGAAGAATACCAGTAACAATCCACAACAAGGTAACTGGCCTTTGATGATGAAGAACGTGTATTACCTGGCTTCTCAGGTTGAGAAAGACAAGTTCAGGTTAGACGTTAAGTTCCAGAGCGATACGACAGGAGTGTATATTTCGTACATCCCCGAGCCGCAAGTGAGCAACCTGCCCATTATCAGGCTGCTGGGTGCAGACCGTTTAGACAACAATAACAAGACGCACCCGAACGGCTATTTTGATTATGTGAGCGGATATACAGTGAGTGACGGCCGCGTGTTTTTCCCGGTAGCCGAGCCCTTTGGCAGCTATATGAAGAACTATTTGGTTAGTCATGGTGTTAGTGCTACACAGGCAGATAAGTATGCTTTCACCGAATTGTACACCTCAACCAAGACGGTAGCCCGGCAAATTGCTGAAAAAGACAAGTATATTTTGCAGGGACAGTATCGGGGTTCGCAGGCTAACGTTATATCGCTGGGAGCGTATAATGTGCCACAAGGCTCTGTGGTTGTAACGGCCGGAGGCGTTAAACTGAACGAGGGTAGCGACTATAGTGTAGATTATAGTGCCGGAGAAGTAACGATATTAAACCAGAGTATCATTGACGCAGGGACGCCCGTTAACGTAAGTTTGGAAAGCCAGAGCGACTATTCGCAGGAGAGAAAGACGATGTTTGGGATGAACTGGTCGTACGATTTTTCAAAAAACTTCCAGCTTTCAGGTACATTACAGCATCTCACAGAACAGGCATTGACGACGAAAGTTTCAATGGGAACGGAGCCTGTAAATAATACTTTGTGGGGGATAAACATGAATTGGAAGCACGAAAGCCAATGGCTTACAAATGCTTTGGACAAGCTCCCGTTCCTTCATCTGACGGCACCGTCGCAGATTTCTTTTACAGGCGAGTTTGCTCAATTGATAGCTCATCAGACCCGTGGGGTGCAAGGCAATGCCTCTTATTTAGACGACTTTGATAATACAACGGATAAAATAAGTGTGCTGGAACCTACGTCGTGGAGCCTTTCAAGCGTTCCGTCGATGTTTCCCGAGAGTAGTGACAAAACCACACTGGCCAGTGGGTACAATCGTTCTTTGCTGGCCTGGTATACAATTGACCCGCTTTTCACGCGCCGTAGCTCGTCGTTGACACCTGGACACATCAAAGGCGACCTTAATCAGCTTAGTGATCCTTATGTGCGTGAGGTGTATGTGCGCGAACTTTTCCCCACACGCGACCAGAGTTCATACAGCGGAGCAACATCGACATTGTCGGTAATGAACATGGCTTATTACCCCGATGAACGAGGTCCGTATAACTTTAGTACGAACGTTAACAGCAACGGCCGCCTGCTTAACCCACACCAACACTGGGGCGGTATGATGCGTAAGTTGGACACTAACGACTTTGATGCGGCCAATATTGAGTATATTGAGTTCTGGCTTATGGACCCTTTTATTCAAAGTAACAGGCGCAGCGATGCGGCACAGTATGGTGGCGACTTCTACATTAACCTGGGAGAAGTGTCGGAAGACGTGCTGCATGACAGCAAAAAGTTCTATGAAAGCGGGTTGCCTGTGGATGGATCGTCAGCGTTTACCACTACACAGTGGGGAAAGATTCCAACGCAAACAACAATAAATTACTCCTTCGCGACGACGGGAGGCAGCCGAAAATTACAAGACGTTGGCCTGAATGGGTTGAGTGATGAGGAAGAACAGCAGTTTGCAAGCTATCAAAATTATTTAACAACGGTACATGGAATTGTGAACGCTGCCGTTTGGGATTCGATATGGAAAGACCCTGCAAACGACGACTATCACTACTTCCGGGGTTCTGATTACGACCGGATACAAGCACCAATACTTACCCGTTACAAGTATATTAATAACCCACAGGGGAACTCTCCCGACAGTAACGACCGCTCGGAACGATACGATACCTCTTATAAAACGACGCCAGATGTGGAGGATATCAACCAAGATTACACGTTAAACGAATACGAAAAGTATTACCAATACCGCATATCGTTGCGTCCTCAGGACATGGTTGTAGGCCGAAACTATATTGTTGACAAGCGCGAAACGGTGCCTGTGCTGCGTAATGGTACAACTGAAAACATTACATGGTATCAGTTTCGCATCCCGTTGGAGGAGTATGAACGGCGTGTTGGTTCCATCTCCGGCTTCTCAAGCATACGCTTTATGCGTATGTTCCTTACCGATTTTAAGCGTCCTATCGTACTTCGTTTCGGCAGTTTCGACCTGGTTCGTGGCACCTGGCGCGTGTATAATCAGAACTTAGACGGTTCAGTTATTGGCACAGGCAGCATGACAACAGCCTCTGTAAGCATTGAAGAAAACAACGATAAGACCCCCGTTAATTATGTATTGCCGCCCGGAGTAAGTCGTGAACAAGACCCGACGCAACCGCAATTGGTCGAAGCTAACGAGCAGGCGTTGCAAATTAATGTGGACAATCTGTCGTCGGGCGAATCGAAATGTGTTTACAAAAACACTACTCTCGACTTGCGACGGTATAAGCGTATGCAGATGTTTGTGCACGCCAATGCTCCCGTGGCCGACAGTCATAACCTGCAAGACAATCAGCTTGCCGTTTTCATTCGGTTGGGTTCTGATTATAAAAGCAACTATTACGAATACGAAATACCGTTGAAACTGACGGCTCCGGGCCACTATGACCGTTATTCGCGTGCCGATTGTGAGCTGGTTTGGCCCGCTGAAAACATGCTGGATGTACCGCTGTCAGTCTTTACTGCCGTCAAAAAGGCTCGTAATAAACAAAAGTCTATGGGCCTGGCATCGTTCAACAGGCCTTATTTTGCTTACGATTCCGAGCGTCCCGGCAATAAGATTACCATCATGGGAAACCCCACTTTGGGCGAAGTTAAAACGCTAATTGTGGGTGTTCGCAACCTTGCAGCGGGGAATAAGAGCGGAGAAGTCTGGGTAAACGAGCTAAGAATGCAGGAGTATAACAACACGGGAGGCTGGGCGGCAGATGCCAATCTTAACGTACAACTTTCCGATTTGGGCAATGTAAACTTGCAGGGAAGGTATGTAACGCAAGGCTTTGGCGGGCTTGAAGACGGTGTAAACAGTAGGGCAGACCGCGACCAAAGCAATGTTTCGCTGACAACAAGCATCGAGCTTGGCAAGTTTTTCCCCGATAAAGCCAAGGTTTCTGCACCGCTCTATTATAGCGTAACCAAGGAAGTTTCAAAGCCCAAGTATAACCCTTTGGATAACGATTTGGAGCTGAAGGACGCGCTAAACGCAACCGTTAACAAGTTTGAGCGCGATTCAATTGAGAATATTGCCGTTACAAAGGTGGTGAATACCAACTTCTCTCTCTCCAATGTGCGCGTGGGAATACAGAATAAACGGCATCCCATGCCATACGATCCTGCCAACTTTTCGTTCTCATACAGCCATAATCATAACCATACGCAGGGCGAAACAACGGTGTATGAGAACGAGGATAACTGGCAGGGAATGCTTAATTACAACTGGGCTCCGGTGTATAAACCGTGGGAACCTTTCCATCGTATCAAGTCAAAGAGCAGGTGGTTTGACCTGTTTCGTCGGTTCGGCCTTAACTGGTTGCCGCAAAATATAGGCTTTAACACCGAAATGACACGCTCATATTACGAGCTTCAAGAGCGCGATATGGAAGCAAGTATCAACACAAAGCTCCCGTTAAGCTTCTCTGAACAGTTCCTTTGGAACAGGGAATTTCAGTTACGTTGGGACTTAACGAAGAACCTTCACATGAGTTTTAGCAGTGCGACACACGCTGAAATAGAAGAGCCTTACACCCCAGTGAACAAGGATTTATATCCTGATCGTTATACGGCCTGGAAAGATTCGGTTTGGTCCAGCATCAAATCGTGGGGGCGTCCGTTGGATTATCAGCAGAACTTTACGCTGTCATACCAGCTGCCTGTCAACCTTTTGCCTGTATTCGACTGGATGAGAGCCGATGCAACTTACAACGCAACATACAACTGGGTACGAGGTACAAACCTCGAAAACGGTATGTCGTTGGGCAATACCATTGCCAATAACCGTCAGCTTACACTCAATGGTAACTTCGACCTTGTGCGCTTATACAATCATATTCCTTTCCTTAAGAAGGCCAACGAACGGTTTGATCGCGTTCAAAGCCAGTCGTTGCAGCAACGCAAGAAGGACCAGCAGCAACGGAAAGAAGAGCAACAACGCCGGCAACGCGAGATACAAAGGGTGCGCACTGAGGCTGTAAAGGCCGGCAAAGACCCCGAAGAAGCCGTTGCCCTTTGGAAAAAACAGCAGCAGGAAGCCGATGTACGCAAGAAACAATTGCCCCGTAACAAGCGTGCTTTCGAAAAGGAAATTGTGCTACGTCCCGATACAACCATCGATATTTCACATGGCCGTAAATCGCGTCGGCTGATTATAACGGCTCGTACGGCTGATGGCAAGGTATTTAAATTAAAGTATAAAAAGCTCGACGAAAACCGCATTCGTATCCGCAATAAGGTTGATTCGGCTACTACATTAAAGCTTTCTGTGACGGCAAGACCGCCGCTCGACGATCAGAAATGGTACAAAACCGCGCAGTCGTTATCGCGTCTTGCCATGATGGTTCGCTCGGCATCGTTTACCTATCGCAACAATTACTCGCTGGCTTTACCCGGT
>CALIIG010000277.1 GCA_938018155.1 uncultured Prevotella sp. | reverse complement strand
GAGGGGTTGGGGGAGGTTCCGCATTTCTCTATGCTTTCTCTTGCATCTTTCTGTTTTTTTTCTTACCTTTGCCGCGCTGTTATATAGGTCTGTAATGGGTCAGGCGTTTCTACCGGCTACCGCAAATAGCCGTCTATGGCAGTTGTTATATAATGTAGAAACAGAAAACAACAAGATGAATCGATTTGGAAAGTACACCGTACAGTATCCTCATTTGGTGCGCCTTGGCGTGCCTATCACCGTGGGACAGCTTGGAACTATTATTCTTGGATTTGCCGATACGCTGATGATTGGCCACCATTCCCTACAGGAATTGGCTGCCGCAAGCTTTGTTACGAATATGTTTACGCTTGCTCTGCTCTTCGGACTTGGCTTTTCCTATGGGCTGACGCCTATCATTGGGAAACTTTACGGGCAGGAAAAGAAGAGTGAGATTGGCGCTGCTTTGAAGAACGGTTTGGCAGCAGGAGCTGTGCTTACTCTCGTGTTAATGGGCGCAATGGGGCTGCTTTATCTCAACTTAAGCAATCTCGGACAACCCGAAGAACTATTGCCTTTGATGCGTCCTTACTTCATTGTGAATCTCATTTCGATACCGTTTGTCATCGGTTTCAACACGTTTAAGCAGTTCTATGACGGTAAAACGGAGACCGTAGTGCCCATGACAGTGATGATTTGCGGTAATCTTTTGAACATCATAGGCAATTATCTTTTGATCTATGGTAAGTTGGGTTTGCCCGAATGGGGACTCTTCGGAGCAGGTGTTTCAACAATGGTTTCACGCTTGTTCATGTGTTTGATGCTCGTGATTTTATTCTTTCGTCCTCGCTATTCGGCTTATCGGAGAGGCTTTATGCAGGCAAGTGTCAACACCAAGGACTTCGTTTATCAGAACAAACAAGGCTGGCCTTTGGCATTACAATTAGGTATGGAGACCGCAGCTTTCAGCTTGTCGAGTGTCATGGTGGGCTGGATTGGCACCGTACCTCTTGCTGCTCATCAGGTGATGTTGACCATCAGCCAGCTCGGTTACATGTTATATTATGGTATGGCTGCAGCCGTTGCTATCCGCGTGAGCTATTATCATGGACAGAAAAACTATGCAAATGCCGACAATACTGCAAGTGCAGGACTTCAGCTTATTCTGTTGATGGGCGTTGCAATCAGCATTCCTATTTTCCTCTTCCGCCATGTAATCGGCGGATTGTTCACTAATTCCAATGAGGTCGTTGGTATGGTGTCGTTGACGATTATTCCGTTCATCATCTATCAATTCGGCGACGGTATGCAGTCCAATTATGCCAATGCACTGCGCGGTTTGTCGAATGTGAAGCCGCTGATGTTCGTGGCTTTCGTTGCTTACTTCGTCATAACGCTGCCTTTAGGCTATTTCTTCGGCATCTGTCTCGGCGGAGGATTGGTGGGCATCTGGAGCGCTTTCCCCTTTGGTTTGACCATAGCGGGCGTGCTTTACTGGCTCTTTTTCCGCCGCACTTTACGCAGAGAAGCCCGTTTGATTTAGGTCAATAAAACGCAAGATTAATGAGATTAGAGCTTGATTTGTTTGCGCACACAATATAATCTTTTTACCTTTGCATCGAAATAATTAAAGGATAACACTTAAAAGAAAGGTTAAGATTATGGTAACGTTAATGGTATTTGCCGTTGTAGCAGTGATGATTGCACAGGCAATTAATTTAAGTAGCAAGCTTCATTAATAGCAGAAGCTGCTCTAAAAAGAAAGTTTTAGAAATTAAATAAAAAGGAATGGCATGTCAGGGAAACTTCCCTGATATGCCATTTTTTCATGCTTTTATTTTGCATGTTAAGCGATATTGCTTAATTTTGTAACCCGATAAACAACGCAAACTGCATGAAGTTAGTTAAAGCCAAGAAGAACCTTGGACAGCATTTCCTTACGGATTTGAATATCGCCAGGCGCATTGCAGACACTGTCGACGCTTGTCCTGACATCCCGGTACTTGAGATTGGGCCGGGAATGGGCGTGCTTACGCAATACTTAGTGACGAAAGACCGCGAGGTGAAAGCTGTCGAAATAGACAAAGAGTCGGTGGCATTTCTGCATGAGAACTATCCCGAATTGCGTGATAATATCATTGGAGAAGACTTCCTTCGCATGGATCTTTGCAAGGTGTTTGAACGTAGGCCTTTCGTCTTAACAGGCAATTATCCCTATGATATTTCATCGCAGATATTCTTCAAGATGCTTGATTATAAGGACTTGATACCTTGCTGTACGGGGATGATTCAAAGAGAAGTTGCGCTCCG
>CALIIG010000276.1 GCA_938018155.1 uncultured Prevotella sp. | reverse complement strand
GCAAAATGGCCGTCTTCTTTCTGCAAACTGACAAGATTGTCGAGCAGTTTGTGCATGCGATTCTCCCACTCCTTGAGCTGTTGGCGCTTGTTTTTATCCGCATTCGTGTGCCGTCGCTCATAGTTAAGATAATGGAGAATGGCGTAAACAGCTTCACTTTGCTGGCGGATGGAGTGAAGATCGTCCATCTGAACAGGTGTTTTGCTGTAATTAACAAAATCGTGGAAGAACCCTTTTGACGAAAAACCATTGTGCAGCCAGCTGTCAAGAATGGCGCGCCCCATATCCGACAATTGCCTGTCGCCGTGTGCATCACCGTATTCTATTTCGTTGAAAGCGTTGAGCAGCACGCGCCCGCAGAAGCCAATCTGCACCTCGCCGTAGGGTTTACAGTCGGCCGTAAGGATAGTAATCCCCGAGTTATACTTCAGCGGGTAGCGGTCAACAAACGATTCACGGAAGTATCCGCAGAGGTTATCCTTCACTTCGTTTGCGTTTAAGGTCGTGGCAAGAGGCTGCGGTGCCATCGTGTCTAAACCATATTGCCAGGCCTTTGTAACAAATTCGCCATAGTTTTCAGCCTTTATTCGATGAACTCGCCAGGTAAAAGTAAGCATTTCGTCTGCCGCCATCGGCATGAAAGTCTCTACCGAAGGTGCCAGCGTCAGCTTGCGGATATAGCGCTTCGGCGTCTCAATGTATGGAAAGCCAAAGGTCAGTCGGGTCTCTTTCCCGGTATCGTCAAAGCCCAGATAGCCCACTGACGTTGCGGCAGGCAGGATGATTTGTCCCTCGGTATTTTGCATTTGAACGTCCGTTCCTTCCGCGGGAACCATGCGAAGAACAGCTATACCCGTCCTCGTCTGCGCGTCGAAAGAGCCGGTAAGCGGTGTCGAGAGACGGTCTTCGCGGAAGTTCCAGCTCTTGCTCACGTTATAATTGGGAGCCTCCTGCGGCGAACGCAGGTTGCGGTGATACCACAATCCGGGCATGAAAAACTCGCTCTGCCCGCTCTTCAGGCCTGTTGCCAGCGAGAAATCCAGATTAAAATATATGCTCTCCCTTGCCTTCAGGCTGACCGTGATAAGCTCGTCGTCGCCTGCTTCTGACCGTTTCAGGGTGATGTCGAGTGGCAGAGGCTTGTTTGAAATAAGCTGCCCGCCTTGCTGTCTTAGCTCATGGGCAACGGCCACAT
>CALIIG010000275.1 GCA_938018155.1 uncultured Prevotella sp. | reverse complement strand
ATCAGGTTTCGCCTCCTCCCAGCTCCTTACAGCAGAGTAATGTCTTAACTCCCCCCTAACTCCTTAACTCCATAACTCCTAAAATTTTACTTTTAAATCACGGCTCCTTATTTTCCTTCTCTTCCTTCTTCCCTTCCGTCTTTTTCTTCTTCTTTTTATCCTCGCCGGTCCACTCCGTCCACCTTATCCTGTCGCTCACCAGCGCGCGGGTAGCAATACGGTTGCCCAGCGTGCGCGTTGTTTCGGCGATGAAGCGCACGCGGACGCCCTTAATCATCTTTGCCGAAACCGCCTCGGGCTTGGCCACACCCTTGTCCGAATCGGTAGTATAGTAGAACGTGCCCACGCCGTCGAGCTTCACCGTTCGTCCCTCGGCCATGAAGTCGGCCAGCACGCCGCCCAGGTTCTTCAGCACGGCATACGTGTCACCACGGCTCACGGTCGAAATATCGGCCAGCCGGTCGGCCACCTCGTCAGTCGTTACAGGGTCACCCACAACCACCTGCTGCACATACCACAGACCGGTGATTTTCTTTTGAATTCTTTTCCAAAAAGCCATAATCTTAATTTTTTTATTGGTTCAACAAATTGACTGTCATCTTTCGATGTAAATATTTTTCTTGCAGAAGCCTGCCACGGTCCTATACCGAGGCCACCACGGTCGCATACCGTGGTAGGCTCAGTCCTATACCGAGGTGCCCTCAGTCGCATACCGTGGTAGGCTCACTTATATACCATTGATTATCAACCACTTACATAAGATACTCTTTGCGGCATGTTTTGTAAAGTATTTTGATACACAATGTTCATCTGTCCGTATTTTCCTTTCCACATCCCGCCGCCCGCAACGTAGTAAGCGGCGGGATGAATCAACACCTCCGGATTACTCCGCAATAGGGCGTACGCCAAAGCCATCGCTGCGGCTAAAAGGATACTGGATTCCGCCTATGCCGGAAGTATAAAAGTAAGGGGCCATACCCGTATCATGACGAAATGGCGTAGCCATCCAGTATTCACAAAGACCATCACCACTGGCGGGAGAACCACCATTAAGCCAACCCGTCACCGGGAAGAAGACGGTGTTTGTACCTGAATGCGACTTAAACCAATGGCCACAATCCCAATCCGATACGTGACCTACAATGTTCAGCTGACCACTGTTTGTTCCATCCGTTGACCAGAACGTGATGGCATTGGAGGGTGGCATCTTGAAGCCCGCAGGGCAGGGGTCGTAGACGGTCTTCACCACGGCGTTGTCGTTGTAGGTCAGCTCTGTGTTGTTGGCAGACCAGAGATTGTAGTAGGAATATCTTGTGGGGGATGAAGGATCACCAAATACATAACTATTAATATACGGGTTCTCCGGGTGCTGTATAAGGTCCTTGAAGTCGTTGGTATTGAGGGAAGTGTAGTTGAATGTTCCGTCGGCAACGGTCTTTAAACCCGGCAGGGCATCCTTGCGGCCGAACTGGTAGAGCGTAGTACCACTCTTTTTCTCACTGCCCGGTTTCTGGGTAATGTCTACATAGGCAAAGGCCCTGCTGCCGCCGTTGCTCATCGTCTGTTCAACCTTTACACGGGCCACACGGGGCTTGTTGTAGGTTGTACCCATCCACTTGATAAGGCAGAAGCCGAGCGACTGCTTGCTGAAGTTGTAGGTATGCCCCTGATAGTTCTCGATGGCAACGGTGCTCAGCTCGTCGTCGTGGGCAAACCACAGGTGCCACGACCATACGGCCACGCCGCCCTTAACGGCAGCCACAACGGCATTGCCGTTCTTGATCTTGTCCTGCGGAACATGGAACTGGAGATACTTGCCGTCGGACGTAAGGCTGACGCTGCTGACCTCTACAATGCCGCTTCTATCAGACCATACCAGCTTCGCTCCGTCGGGGACGTTCGCACCGCCGTTCGACTGCGTAATCCATGGGTCGGTAATGTCCTGACCCGCATGGTCCTTGAAGTGATGGAGTATCATGTCGTGACTACCGTACATCGTTGCAGGTGCAGTACTGATGTAGGCACTGGTATTGGTGGCTCCGCCCGTGATGGCATTGCCATAGACAAGCGGTATCTTATAGTAGCCCGGCGAGGAGATAAGGTATGAGTTGGCGGTGCTGCGCAATACTGCACCACCCTTCGTAGACAGGTCGTAGGGAGCCGCAGCCGAGCCCTTGGCAGGTGCATCCTGCATCTCCTTATTATATATTGAAATTTTGTCAGTAAGCGTACCCTGCTGGAGGGTGGCGTTGCCATACTCGCTGCCCCACGCATTGCCGTCGCCGTGGTCCAGGCTCAGGGCCGTGAGCCATGCGGGTTTGGTATTGCTGAGTGTCGTCCACGTGTTACCGCCGTCGGCACTCTCCTGATAGCCTACTACTTTCCACTTCACAGGCTGCTGCGTACCGGAGGCTGCATCCTTGCGGAAGCTCTGGATGGTGTAGTTGCCGGCCGTAGTCTGGTTATATGCAACGGCGGCGGGGTTTGTAACGGTGATGGTATACTGCCAGTCGGAGTTCGTCTGCGACAGGGCGTAGGTCTTTGTCGTGCCCGCCTTCCATGTACCGGAAAGATTAGCCGTAACAGCCGGCGTAGGATTGTTGTCGAAATAAATCTTCACGCTGACACCCGAAAGACTCTGGGGAATCATGTAGAACGTATAGTTGTCGTTGTTCTGCCCCATGATGACCTGGTTCACGGCTGCCGATGTGCTGACATTCACCGTTCCGTCACCACCGAGGGTAAACGTGGCAGGAGCTGTGGGCGTGTCCCACGTGCCGGCTGCGCCTGCCGTGGTGGGAAGGGTGTAGCGGGCCTTGCTCTTGGCGTTGATTATCTCCACTTTCGTAATATTGTGGCTGTACGACAGGTTCGCACCTACCTTGAAGCGTACGGCGGTAAGCGCGTGGGTGAACTGCAGGTTGGTTGTCGGGGCGACGAAGCGCGTGGCATACTGCACCGTGCCCGAGTAGGCCGTCATGAAGTCGGTCTGCTTCGTTACGTCGGGGTCGACCTCAAAGTCGAC
>CALIIG010000274.1 GCA_938018155.1 uncultured Prevotella sp. | reverse complement strand
TCGCTTTCTCCTACGCGCGCGCGAAGCGTGGCGTATCTCCCATAAACAAAGGGCTTTCCGAAGTTCCCTTTGTTCGCTTTTTCATGCCCTTTTGCCAACCGACAAAAAAACGAAATAAGACAGAATTTTATTCATTAAAACCATCAAGAATATGAGAAAAAAGACAGCCGATTTCACAAGCATGCTTCGGCCGTACATTCCACCGTACACGGTGGTGATTGCGACGCAGGCCGAACAGTTCTTCTGTACATCCGTCAGTCCAAATCCGCATTCGCAACAAGAGGACTGGGATGAAGACGATGATGTAGACGGAGGAGAATACGAGTTTGAATAATGCATAATTCACAATGCATAATTCATAATTGACAGAGCACAATGCATAATTAAAATTAGAAGAGAATGAAAAAGTATATATTTTTAGGTGCGGCGATGCTGTTATTGACAGCAGCCTGCAGCAACGACGAGAACAGCAATCCGAAAGAGCAGCCGACACAGGCGGTGCAGTTCAGCTTTACCAACGAGGACTTCGGCGCGGATGAAACTTTATCAAGAGCCACAGGCGCAGCAGAAGCAAAACCGCAAATCGTAGACCTTGGCGACTGCGAGGCCGAAATCAGCGTGGAGAATGAGCCTGCCGTGAAGACGCGCGGCACGCAAACGAACGCCAACGGCCACTACACCATTCGCGCTTACCAAAGCGGCACGCTGAAAGGCGAAATGAAAGGCACGTTCAGCGGCGGGAATTTTACCCCTGATGCCACTTCTCCCCAGGAAATCGGCCTGTCTGCGGGCACTTACGACTTCATCGCCTTCAACGACGATGTAATCCCTTCAGGCAACGACCTGACCGTAGCCAGAACCAAGGCCGAGACTGCGCGCATGGGAACAACTACCGCCAATATCACGGCGACCCCGCAGAAGCAAAAGGTGATGTTCACGATGAAACATGTGGGCTGCCGTCTGCGCACGCAGTTCCTTTGCCAAAAGCATATTCCAAACATTATCACGAATAAGCTCGAAGCCGCGGCAGCCGACGTTGTACCGGCCAGCATAGCCTATAATCCGACAACAAAAACCTATACCCTCACCAAAGGAGTCATTACTCCTTCTACCTGCAATTCTCCGGCCAGCACCGAAGCCAGATACTCGGCTTCAAACTTTGGCCAAAATTATACTTATACTTCCACAAGTACCGATTACCATTATTTTCTACCTGGTACAGAGGCCGCTAATCTGAAACTTAGTTTCTCGGCAGGAACCGTATTTTGGAAGCCCATTACTGCTGCCCAGAGACTGAACAACTTCGCGCTCTCAATGCAATCGAATAAATCGTACTTGATCAAGATCAAACTCAAACCCAACTACACCTACCTCATGAGTGACGGCACCACCGGTTATTATAAAGACACCACTTTCGGCGGCGCACCTGCAGCAACTGCAAAAACGCCCATCGCTGTGGTCGTAGACAAAGATAACCATATAGCCATCGCCCTAAAAGATACTAACGAAGGTTGGATGGAGTGGTGCACAACTACATATCAAGAAATGCAGACCAACACATACATGGCAAGTGGGAACGATGCATTAAACAGTCAAGCAACCAGCGGATACAACGAGACATGGGATCTAGCTTATACCCATAGCAACGTAACTGGTAATAAAGTGAAAGCCTTGAATCCAGATTTCCTCACCTTTAAGGCTGCTGTCGACTATAATCCGGGTACAGTTTACACTGGTTCACCGGCCCTGCAATGGTATCTCCCATCTTATAGCGATTTTAAATGGCTTTTTTCTATCTTGGGTTTCGGTGATAAGACGATCATTCCCCAAATTTATCAAAATTACAGCTGGTATGGGGACTTAGTCAATGTCGCCTTTGCACAAGTAGGCGGTACGCCAATTGCTACAGGTAGTTTTTATTGGTCGAGTTCTGAGTTCAGCAATAACTTTGCCGGTATAATTGTTCTGGGAGTACCGAGCCTGGGGTGGAGTGAGCATCGTAAAACCTTTCTTCACCCCGTCCGCCCTTTCGTGAAGTATTAATCTTAGCGTAGGGGTACGACGGGCCCAAATCAGTGTTGGGAAGCTGGCGTACCTCTACGACAGGCCGAAAACAGTAAAAATAGCTCGGCGTAGGGGTACGCGAGACAGAAATCAGCGACGGGAGCCTGTCGTACCCCTACGTCGAGCTAAAAACAGCAAATTGGGCACGGCGTAGCCCTACGCCGACTTCAAATTTAAGAAAACAGTTCTTCAAACCCTTTATAAACTACAGATATTAACTTTTTAAACAATATAACTATGGAATTAAAAGATTTTATGAGAAGTCGGCTCCAGCACATGGAGCACTTCCAGTTTGCAGGCCACGTCATCGCCATGTGCGAGGAGTCGGCCATTGAGAAAATCAAGGCGGTGTTGGAACCGCTGAAAACGGCTGTGGCCGAGGAGGACAAGGCGCTCAACCTGCCGCGCAAGCAGGAGGGAA
>CALIIG010000273.1 GCA_938018155.1 uncultured Prevotella sp. | reverse complement strand
TATTTCAACGACGTAAAACTATAAGAAAATATTCACCTAACCCTACCAACTTTTAATCGACACTAAGATAAAACAATATATTAAGGTATACGAAAAAGAAGAATATGCGTAAAAACCGATGTTTATATTTCTGGAAGAGATAAGGATAAAAACAATAATTAAAAGTTTGTAAGGTAGAAATTTAGACAAAATGAAAAAACAAATATTCGACTTCTATGCAACACTGCTAAACATATGGTACTTATTAGGCATTGCATTTGTTGCAATGGCAGCATCGGGTATTACCTATAACTACTTATTTGCACCGCAACATGGTATGGATTCAACGTTGCGATTCACATCCATTTCAGGACTTATTTATGGCATCATATTCCTTGGTGCCATAGTATTAACCATACGAAAAAAGCGAATTGAAATAGGAGAAGACGGGACATTTAAATATTATTCGAATAGAATTTTGAAATATACCAATAGCTTAAACAACCTTTATTACATATATGCAGCCGATATTGACAAATGGGATATTGCAGAAATGGTATTTCATTTTAATGACAAGCAGATTAGAATAAGTATGCCTTCACACCTTCCAAAAGTTTATGAACCAGGCAAATACGCTTGTATGCTCAGGTATTTCATTAGTGAATGCAAGCTCTGTAAGAAGCCACACCATACGGTTTTCGGCGTGTCGAAGTATGTTGTAGTGTATTGGAGTGCTGCGAAAAAGGGCAACTATAAAATATATTCTGAAAGTAAAGGTCGTAGATTTCTGTAAACAGTGAATCACATTTAAGGTCAAAGCCGGCTGGTTCATATCCCAATCTGTATTATTTCAAAGGCCCGATCGTAACATTGAACAACGCAGGGAGCCGGACTTTGCGCAGATGTATGCACAGCAACCGGGCGCATTATTCAGAACTTCCAAACAGAAAGGCCGATGCTATATTATAATAAAGGTGTAGAAAAGTGAAGACACGGTAAGAGGAAAAGGCAGTATTATATGATTCTTTTTTCTGATTTTTTCATAAATTTACCTTTCATTATCTTGTAAACCGAACGGTATACGACGGTATCAGGCGTCGGTTTCGTGCCCAGAATATCTCCGCTTTCCGCATCGTACAGAATGTCATTAACCTCGTATCTGTCAATAACGGCAACCGAATCGTTTACAGAATAGCGCGAAGATATTTGCGTTTCAAAGGTAAAATTCAACTCCAAAACCAATGCATCCACAAGCGAGTTATGCTTGTATGAGTTGATTTGGGTAACCAGAATTTCAGTATCATTTTCGCCCGTCACGTTATAGACAATGAGCTTGTAAGCGTATCCGTTCCCGGCTTTGTATTCAGCCACCGGATAATATCGACCGTCGGTGCTGGTCATAGAATAGTAGAACTTCTCGCCCTGTGGCACAAATCCCTTCTCTTTATCGGGAAAGGGAATGGAATGTTTGCGGTATTTGGGCTTCAATTGATAAGACAACACGTTATCGTTATAAAACAACAACGGCTTTACCAGCCCGTTCGACCAATGCAAAGACGCGGTATCTGCCCTCTGTTGAAGAGAGCATGAAATGAGCAAAAAAGCAAAAAAACTTAGTAAAAAGGCACTTCTCATTATACGTTAAGGCTGAAACGGCAACAAAATACCTGAAAAATTTCAGGGCAAAACATAGCACAGCGAACACCAAAGCTCGCGGGCCGTGACATAGAACAGCAGCAAAGGCATAATCCATTTCCTGCATGAGCACAGACAATCACATACTTCTGTCAGCGTGTGCAGGTTGTCACCCATCATACCATAGAACACAGAGGAAGAGACAATCATAAACGAAAAGGCAGGAATTATGCTTGCCGAGAAAGGCCCCGGGAACATATTTCCCGTTACACTAAGCAATACAGCATGAGGCATAAAAATTAACAGCAACATCACTATAAGCTCAATGACCAGCAAACCGGCCGCAAGTTCCAACGCCAATAGCTTCTGGCTGCCCAGCTTATACGGTTGTCTGCGGACAATATTGCGTACAGCCTCGGCCATGCCGCTTTGCAAAAAGGTGCCCCATGCCATTGAAAGCAGAATAAGCCAAACCAATAAAACCGAAGCCTCATTGCCGGCAAAACTGTCAAAAAACCATCTTATTCCCACCGAAGAAAGCAATGAGTGAACGTCCGATTCGGGCCTGGCGGCTGTCCAAAGCCACGATGCAAGTATCAATATGCCCTGAAAAAGTAAGCAAATAACAGCACCCGTATAGCACCACCGCGTAAAAGTACTGTGACGTTTTCGGGATAATTCGTTAGCTTCCATACAGGTTTACATTCGTTATGATGTTATTCTTCGCCCGCTATTATGTCATTCTTCGTCGGGCCGAAGGTTGTCTATGTCCAATATTCTAAGCTCCAGAGCACGAACAACCAGGCGCGTTGCGTTGATGCTCATACCGCCATTTCCATCAGGAAAGAGCTTTTGCGACAACTCGTTTTGA
>CALIIG010000272.1 GCA_938018155.1 uncultured Prevotella sp. | reverse complement strand
CGGCCGTCGAACGATGGGTGTGACGGCCGTCGTACGCGCTGCTGACGGCCGTCGAACGATGACTGGTACCTCACAATACAACCATCAAACGGTAATAAAGCAACAGGCAAAACATCACAAAGACATGGGCAATAAATAATTTTTAGACGTATGGTAAACCCGAATATCAAAATTATTATTTATATTTGCCACAAGAACCTAAATACCATCTGATTATGATGCAACAACTGATAGACACACTTCATACCCGGCAATGCCCGCTCGTCATTCTGCACGACGGCCGGATAAGAACGTTTGAAGGTCATGGTGTGCGCCGTTTGTACAATATTCTCAATAACGAACCCGAACTGTTATACGAGTCGAAGATTGCCGTGCAGGCTGCCGGACAGACGGCTGCGCGTATGATGGTAGAGGGAGGTGTGGCCGAAGTGTGGGCCGATATGCTTTCGGAGCAGGCTTACAACACACTGAATGACGCAGGAATTGTGGTAAAATATAAAAGGAAGGTAGACCATACTACCTTCCTTAATCTGTGGAATAAACTCGGCGAAACGGCCCTGTAGCCGTCATATGCAAGCCAAACGGGCCTTCCTTATGACACTTTAAGACCCATGCGGGCTTCGACAACGTTCACCACATAGTCGCCAAGTTTCTCGCATTCCTGTATAATATCCATGTACATTGTGCCGCTGGCATAATCGTATTCATGGTTATTGATGTCGTTAAGATTCTGTGCACG
The DNA here is from genome assembly GCA_938018155.1 of uncultured Prevotella sp. Classification (GTDB taxonomy): domain Bacteria; phylum Bacteroidota; class Bacteroidia; order Bacteroidales; family Bacteroidaceae; genus Prevotella. The sequence continues at coordinate 11,447 of CALIIG010000272.1, read as the reverse complement.
CAACTGGTTGCGGAAGTTATTGATTTCGTTTTCTATATTGAACGACTGCGTGGCATCGAGCGTTTCCTTGTGTCCCCGCATCAGCAGGTTCATCTGTGTAAGTGCTCCATTGGTGAGGTTAAACATCTGATGGATGTGGTCGTACTGCATATTGGTGAAGTCTTCCTTGCTGTTGAACTTGCGGTTAATGGTACGCCCCATGTTGTTGCACGCGTCGCCGATGCTCTCAATCTCGGATATTTCGCGGAGCATGGCACGTATCTTGCTTTTCGATTCGTCGCTAAGGTGCGAGTCACTAACCTGATCAAGGTAGCGCGCTATTTCTATTTCCATGTTGTCGGATATGTCTTCATACTTCTGTATACGGGCGTATATCTTTTGGAATTTGTCCTTGTCGCGTTCCTCTAACAGCTCACGCACCATGCCGAACATACGTTGTATGCGTTCGGCAAAGCTTTGAATTTCTTTCTGTGCTTCCAATATTGAAAGCTCTGGAGTCTTCATAATGCCGGCCTGTATGAAGCGAAGGCGGAAGTCTTCTTCGTCTTTGTTGGGCTTTGGCTTAATGATAAGGCTGACAACGCGCTCGAAATACTTGATGAACCACACCAGAATTAATGTGTTTGCCAAATTAAATGTAGTATGGAAAGCGGCAAGTACGAAGCTCAGTTTGGCAGCATTGGCAAGAAAACGGGGATTGGCTTTCGTCATGGTTACATCGTAACCCACCCAATTGCAAATCATGTCGATGAACGGATGAAATATGCAAAGCACCCACAGTACGCCGAAAACGTTGAACAACATGTGCGCAAGGGCTGCACGACGGGCCTGTGTGTTGGCCGTCATGGCTACAATATTGGAGGTAACTGTTGTACCGATATTCTCGCCCATTACGAGGGCAATGCCCTGATAAATGGGCAGTACGCCACTCGAACAAAGCACCATTGTGATGGCCATAATGGCGGCAGAACTTTGTACGCACATCGTCATTACACTGCCAAGAAACAGGAATGTAAGGGTTGTCAGGAAGCTGTCGGTGGAGAAACTCTCAAAAAAGTTGATGACACTCTGGTTTTCTGCCAAATCCATATCGATACCCGTCTGGCGCAATGTTGCCAGTGCGAGCAGCAGAAAAGCCACACCAAAGAGGAAATCGCCGATGAGACGGCGTTTCTTTGAATAAACAAGGACAATGCCTATAAAGAACATTGCCCAGGCAAATTCGCCAATATCAAACGAAAAGCCTGCCGACATAATCCAGGCTGTAAGCGTTGTTCCGATGTTGGCTCCCATGATAACCGAGATAGCCTGCGCCAGCGTCAGCAGACCGGCATTGACAAACGATACCGTCATCACGGTGGTAGCCGTAGAACTTTGTACAGCGGAAGTTACAAACATACCGGTTAAAATACCGGTGAAGCGATTGGTTGTCATGGCTCCCAACACGTGACGGAGCTGGGGTCCGGCGAGTTTCTGAAGGCTGTCGCTCATTGTCTTCATACCGAACATCAAAAGAGCGAGGGCACCTGTCAGCTTAAAAATTACCCAAATCGACATAAATTAATATATTTGTAATATCATAATCTTGGAGGGATAGAAAAGTTTTTCTACCTTTGATTTTGCGTTGTTGAAATCCCGAAAAACTTAAAACAGCATGTCATTAGCATGAAACAAGAGATACAAATCCGCTGCAAAAATAATAAAAAAAGTATATATGTCGCTATCGGAAGCACACTTTCTGATGTTTTTAAGCAGCTAAACATAAAGATGTCATACGGTCCTGTATGTGCCAAAGTGAACAATAAGGTGGAAGGTATGCACTTCAGGCTGTACCATAATAAGGATATAGAGTTTCTGGACATGACGTCGGGGTCAGGCTCGCGCAACTATACGCGCACGCTTTTCTTTATTCTTTGTAAGGCCGTTCACGACTTATACCGGCGTTCGAACGTTGTCATCGATATACCCGTAAGCAATGGTTATTACGTCAATCTGAACATAGGGCATAGGGTAGGCCCTGACGATGTAGCAGGCATACGCCGCCGGATGCAGGAAATTATCAAGGCACGTATGCCCATCAGACGCTATGAGATGCCTACGGAAGACGCTGTACGCATGTTCTCACAGAAAGGAGACGAGGCCAAGGCAAGGCTTTTGGGAAGTATTGGGGCATTGTATACAACATATTATCAGATTGACGACTACGTAGATTATTACTACGGGGCACTGCTTACCAATACTTCTCAGATATACCTTTTTGGCTTAGAGAGCTACTATGACGGTTTGCTTCTGCGTATTCCCGACCTGAAAAACCCTGGCACGCTGCCTGAAATGACGCGTCAGGACAAAATGTTCAGCATATTTAAAGAGCATCATCATTGGCAGAATATTGTGGGAGTGAGAACCGTTGGCGATTTTAATGAGATTGTGGAAGCAGGCAGATCGACCGACCTTATCAACGTTTCGGAGGCACTTCAGGAGAAGAAAATATCGCAGATTGCTGATGAAATTGCAGGACGTAAAAATGTAAAGTTAGTGCTGCTTGCCGGTCCGTCATCATCGGGAAAGACCACAACGTGCAAACGTCTTTCCATACAGCTTGTGGCAAACGGACTGAAACCTCTGCAGATTTCGCTTGACGATTACTTCGTTAACCGCGACCAGACACCGCGTGATGAGAACGGAGAATACGACTATGAGAGCATTTATGCCCTCAATCTGAAGCTTATCAACGAACAATTCAATGCCCTTTTCCGCGGCGAAGAGGTTGAATTGCCCAAATATGACTTCCAGACGGGAATGAGCAAACCCAGTGGAAAGAAGCTGAAAATGCAGGAAAACAACGTGCTTGTGGTTGAAGGCATACACGCACTTAACCCTGAACTGACGGCCCATATTCCGGAAAGTCAGAAGTTTCGCGTATATGTTTCGGCACTCACTACGATATTATTGGATGACCATAACTACATACCGACAACGGATAACCGGTTGTTACGCCGTATCATCCGCGACTATAAGTATCGCGGTGTCGATGCAAAGGAGAGCATCCGACGATGGCCTTCGGTGAGAAAAGGGGAGAATAAGTGGATATTTCCCTTTCAGGAAAACGCCGATGCAGTGTTTAACAGTGCCATGCTTTTCGAGCTTGCCGTTATTAAACAACAGGCTGAACCGTTGCTCGAACAGGTGCCGGAGAACTGCGAAGAGTATTCAGAGGCATACCGTTTACGAAAGTTTCTGAAATATATTCGGCCTATTCCCAACAAGGATATTCCTCCAACGAGCCTGCTTCGTGAGTTTTTGGGAGGAAGCTCTTTCCGCTATTAATAAGACGTTTCCTATTATATAATAATGTAAAGAAACGGAGAAGAACACCACATAACAGTGTAAAAAAAAACAGAAGGGGAATGGCATGCAGAACCGTTCCCCTTAATTTATAATATAAAAAGGGATGAAAAACTTTGCTCGGTCAGAAAGTAACATTATCTTTGCCCGTTGAAACAATCATTATATTAAAATCTAATAGAACGTTATGTCTGAGGAAATTGAAGTCAAAGAATTGGAGGATGTGGTTGTCCGCTTTTCGGGCGACTCCGGCGATGGCATGCAATTGGCCGGCAATATATTCTCTACAGTTTCTGCAACAGTGGGCAACGGAATCTCTACTTTCCCCGATTATCCAGCCGATATACGCGCTCCGCAAGGCTCGTTGACGGGAGTTTCGGGCTTCCAGGTGCACGTAGGCGAAGGCAGAGTATATACGCCAGGTGACAAGTGTGACGTGCTTGTCGCAATGAATGCAGCGGCTTTAAAGACGCAGTTTAAATATGCAAAGCCACGGGCTACCATCATTATTGATACCGATTCATTCGGTCCGAGAGACCTCGAAAAAGCCAAATTTACCAGTGATGACTATCTAAAGGAAATGGGAATAGACCCCGATTGTGTAGTGGCATGTCCGATAACCAAAATGGTTAAGGCTGCTGCCGCGCAAATGGCACAGGAGAAAGGCGAAGAGCCGCTGCCTGTGAAGACCATACTTAAAAGCCGCAACATGTTTGCCTTAGGTTTGGTTTGCTGGCTCTTTAACCGGGATTTAGGATTGGTTGAGCAGTTTTTGAATGATAAATTTGGCAAGAAACCCGACATCGCACAATGGAATATACGCGTGGTTCACGCTGGTTTTGATTATGGTGCGAACACGCATGCTTCGGTTCCTGCGACGTATCGTATAGAAACAAAGCACAAACAGCCTGGCCGATATATGGATATTACCGGAAACAAGGCTACGGCATACGGCTTAATTGCTGCTGCCGAGCGCGCCGGATTAAAGTTATACCTCGGCTCCTATCCTATTACACCTGCTACCGATATTTTGCACGAGCTGTCGAAACATAAAAGTCTTGGCGTAATCACCGTGCAGGCAGAGGATGAGATTGCCGCTTGCGCCAGTGCCATTGGAGCGGCTTTTGCCGGTGCCCTTGCATGCACTTCTACCTCCGGTCCCGGCATTTGTCTGAAGAGTGAAGCCTTAAATCTGGCTGTGATTGATGAGTTACCACTTGTCGTTATTGACGTACAGCGCGGCGGTCCGTCAACTGGAATGCCCACCAAAAGCGAGCAAACCGACCTTCTGCAGGTGCTTTACGGACGCAATGGAGAGAGTCCTATGCCCGTCATTGCGGCCACAAGTCCTACCGATTGTTTCGATGCCGCCTTTATGGCAGCCAAGATTGCCCTCGAACATCTTACGCCGGTGGTGCTCCTTACCGACGCATTCATCGCCAATGGCTCATCAGCATGGCAGCTGCCTGACATCGAAAAACTTCCCGAAATACATCCTCATTATGCTACAAAGGAACTGAAATACAAGTACACTCCTTACCAACGCGACGCGAAAACACGTGTGCGTTATTGGGCTATTCCAGGGCAGGAGGGGTATGCTCACATCCTTGGCGGACTGGAAAAAGACGGCCAGACGGGTGCCATCTCGACGGAACCTGAGAACCATGACCGCATGGACCATCTGCGATATGAAAAGGTTGCACACATCGATGTGCCTGATTTGGAGGTTGAAGGCGACAAGGACGACGCCGAATTGCTCATTGTTGGCTTCGGCTCTACATACGGACACCTGCGCGCTGCCATGAAAGGTCTGCGCCGGAAAGGCTATAAAGTGGCAATGGCCCAGCTGAAATACATCAACCCGCTGCCCAAGAATACCGCGCATGTGCTGCGTAAATATAAAAAGGTGGTGGTGGCAGAGCAGAATCTTGGCCAGCTTGCCGCCCTGCTTCGAATAAGGATTAACGACTTCACTCCGTATCAATACAATCAGGTTAAAGGCCAGCCTTTCGTCGTCAGTGAGCTGATGAAGAACTTCGAAAAGCTTATTTTGAGTCATGAAGACAACGCCGGAGAAACATTCGACTGCCGAGTTCTGTAACCGAATCCTAAACAATAACAACAATGGAATATACTGCAAACGATTATAAAAAGGGACAACCGCGCTGGTGTCCCGGTTGCGGCGACCACTCTTTTTTGGCCAGTTTACAGAAGGCAATGGCCGAATTGGGCGTGCCTCCCTACGAAACGGCCGTGATATCAGGCATTGGATGTTCAAGCCGTCTGCCCTACTATGTCAACACTTACGCCATGCAGACCATCCATGGACGCGCTGCAGCCATCGCGACGGGGGCGAAAGTAGTGAACCCCAGGCTCACAATCTGGCAGGTTTCAGGCGACGGAGACGGCCTCGCCATAGGCGGAAACCACTTCATTCATGCCATGAGGCGCAACATTGACCTGAATATGATTCTGCTGAACAATCGTATTTACGGATTAACGAAAGGCCAATACTCGCCTACTTCTCCCAGAGGCTTCGTCTCAAAATCGAGTCCTTACGGAACCGTTGAGGACCCATTCCGTCCTGCCGAGCTTTGTTTCGGTGCGCGCGGCAACTTTTTTGCCCGTTCGGTTGCGACGGATTCATCGCGCACTGTCGAAATTCTGAAGGCTGCATACCATCATAAAGGTGCGGCGGTTTGCGAAATTTTGCAGAACTGCGTCATCTTCAACAACGGAGCATACGACGCTGTTTATACCCGCGAGGGCCGCAAAAAGAACACCATTTACGTTGAAGACGGCAAACCTCTTGTCTTTGGAGAGAACAGCCAATACGGCTTAGTGCAGGAGGGTTTCGGGCTGAAGGTCGTCGAAATAGGCAAGGACGGCTATACCCTGGAAGACGTTTTGATACACGACAGCCACAATCCCGACAACACTCTGCAACTGAAACTCGCCATGATGAGCAACGAAAACGGATTCCCCGTGGCCCTTGGCGTCATACGAGATGTGCAGGCTCCCACCTACGATGCGGCAGTAAACCGGCAAATTGAAGAAGTAAAGGCACAGAAACCGTACCACAACTTCACCGAGATGCTGGAAACAAACGATATATGGGAGGTAATCGAATAAGACCGGGATAATAATAAAATAAGGAGGTAAGGATAATACTTCTTACAACTAACCGTTTAAACAATCATGAGCAGACTGTCTTCTTTCCTCCGCAGCAAATACGATTTACAGTCGAATACCGCTTCCTGGCGCGTCAGTTTAGCGTTGGGAAGCGGTATCTTTTTGCTTCTTTTTCTCCTTCAGCCTTTCGGAATCAGCCAGTATCAAGGCAATATCTTTCTGATGTGCATTGGCTTTTGTATATTGGCTATCGCCGTTCAACGAATTTGTGCAGCTATATTTTTTAACCGCCATTTGCAAAAGAAAATCGCAATAACCAATGGTTATGTGCTTCTGTATTCGGTTGCAATTGAGCTTGCGATGGCTGTTTCGATGACCGTTTATGCCGCTTTCTTCTTCCAGATACCACTTACATGGCATCTGTTTTACATATTCTTTTATTGGACTTTTCTTGTCTGGATTCTCATTACCGGCGTCTGTACCTTAATTAATTATAATAAGATGTTGAGTAACAGACTGGAAGAAATGATCAGGAAAACCACCGTAGAGCAGGAGGGAATTAATATAACCTTGCACAACCAGAACCTCAGAGGGGCCGACCTTTCGCTGCCTATCAACGACCTGCTTTATATTGAAGCACGTAAGAACAACGTTTGCGTGTGCTATATAAAAGAAGGTGAAGTAACCCAAACCGAGCTTAGATCCACACTGGCTGCCTTAAAAACCGAGCTGCCTTACGATAACATTTTCCAATGCCACCGCTCGTTTCTGGTCAATGTAAACAACATAACCTCGGCCAGAGGCAATTCAAACGGCTATCAGCTTGGTATTTTAAGTTGTAAAGAAACCATTCCTGTTTCACGTACATTTGTTCCTAAGCTACGTGCTTTTGTAGGATAAGAAACCAATGGAAAGTGAAGAATTTGTGTCTGAAAAGTATGCTGTGCAGCTTTTAAGGCATAGCTAATAACATATTTACACGTGGAATTGCTCTATATCGTATAATCTATTGTGTGCATTAAGCCATTAATTTTGCCCATCTATTCGTCCCAAAATATAGCATTTCATCAGCGTCGATAGTTTGCTATCCCGCTTTCTTGCCGTCTGTCCCCCGTTTTTGGAGGCAATAAAAAGCTTTCATACTTTTGCAGCAAACCACAATTGTTTCATTTTTAAAATTCAAAAAGTATGAAAACTTTAATTTCAAAACTCGTCGTAATCGTTGCCTTCGTGTGTGCAACAAACGTAAACGCGCAGAACCCACACCAGTTTGATGCGCAGCTTGAAACTACGTTACGTAACATCAATTCTGATGATGCGGCGTCGGTCTCCAAGGGTATGGACGAGCTGAAGCGCATAGCGTCGCAACATCCCGACGCCTGGCTCCCCACCTATTATCAGGCTTTATCCGCTCTGCAATACGCCGTACGGTTCCCGAATGACAGCCATTCGTCCTCGTTTCTTGAGGCTGCAAAAACCGGCATTGAGGCATTACGGACGAAGCCTGCCGCCGACCAGTCGGAAGTATTGACGCTAAACGGATTTTATTATTCAGCACTCATCGTGCAGAATCCCGCTGTGAACGGGCAGAAATATTACATGGATGCCATCGCCAGTTACAAGTCGGCAATCGGTGCCAATCCCGCCAACCCCCGACCACGCCTGCTTCTTTACATCTTCTTTGAGAACATGAGCAAAGCAACCGGAAAGCCAGGCATGAACGGCCCAAAGGATTTGGACACCATCAGACAGCTTTTAGCCCGGGAACATAAAACGGGCCTGCAACCCCGATGGGGCAGGGAACTGATTGACCATTTCGGCCTGAAATAACCTGATTACGTTTAAAAACAAAGCGCATGACGAAAGAACAGCCATAACTTTCTTTTGTGTTGATGATAGCTTTATGGCATATCTGTGATTGTTCGACGGCCGTCAGCAGCGCGTACGACGACCGTCGAACAATGTGTATGGCGGCCGTCATACGCGCTGCTGACAGAATCGAAATAATAAGAATACTTTTTCGGTCAAACAATTGAAACATCATACAATATTTGCGGGAGGATAGCAACGTAAACTCCGGTAAGCAAGCATAACAAGGAATAAATAAAAGACAGAAAAGCAAGATATAAATGAAAGAAAATAGTATCTTTGCATAAGATAACACCTCTGCCATGCAGGCTGTATTCAATTGATACACCTCATATTTTATATGCAATGACAAAAGAACAAACGACCATAATTAAAGGTGTGGCCATTCTGATGATGCTGTTTCTGCATCTGTTCAACAGTGCAAACGTTGCCGATTCCTGTACGCCACTTATATACATTGGGCAAACACCACTTGTCCATATCATCAGCAGAGCCTGCAGTCCGGTAGGTATTTTCCTGATGCTGAGCGGGTACGGGCTGAGCTATACCTACACGCACGGACGGCTCTCGTTGAAAGGACAGTCGGAAAGGCTTCTGAAACTGTATATTCATTACTGGCTCATTCTGTTGATATTCGTCAGCATAGGCTGCTACGTAAAACCGGAAATTTACCCGGGTTCCCCAACCGACGCCGTGCTAAACTTTATGAGTATTCACAGCAATTACAACTCAGAAACGTGGTTTCTGTTCCCTTATATGCTGCTGTCGCTTACCGCATTGTGGATTTTTAAGGGCATAGACAGGCTGGGATGCGCCAGAAGCATCGCTGTCTCATGGGTGTTATACATGGCAAGCATCTACGTTATATCCCGATATATTGCACCTGCACGGGCATATACAGCATGGTACAGCTATGTGCTGACTTATTTTGACGTGCTGTTTTTCTTTGTCATTGGTGCCGTGTTTCACCGTCAGACGGAGCGTGGGCGTGGAAGAATTGCATATCTCAACAGCCATCAGGCCGTAATCTTTGCGATTCTGGCAGTGCTCGTTACGCTGAATTGTCTTGTCTCAAGTGCCGCAACCGCCTACCTTTTTGAGTTTGCTTACGTCTTCCTGCTTCTGCACATAAATATTAAGGGCATCGTAAAGCGTTTCCTCCTGGCCATGGGAAAGCAGTCGATGCTGATGTGGATGACCCACTCTTTCTTCTGTTACTATCTGTTTCACAACTTTATTTACGGTTTCAAATACCCGTTAGTCATATACGTTGTGCTGATTATCATCAGCTATTCCGTATCTGTTCCTATATCGTTCATAGCCGGACGAATCATACAAAGGCTTCCGCTGGCGGGGAAATAAGCCCTCGACAACGCCGTGTTGATGATACAGGCGTTATATTTACAGGCAAAGAACGAAAAGGCAGAAAGCAATAGCCTTCTGCCTTTTCAAGCTGTATTTGCGGCAAATTCCGTTGAATTTACCCGCGCTTAACATGATGTTTTATACCTCTTTCTTTATATTTTCTCGCCATAGCACAGATCGCCGGCATCGCCGAAACCCGGTACAATATACTGGTGTTCATTGAGTTTCTCGTCAATTGCCGCGCACCAGATGGTAGTTTTACTGTCGGGAAACGTCTTCCTGATGTGCGCAATGCCTTCGGGTGCCGCAATCATGCAGGCTACATGCACATGTCGGGGCGTTCCCTTTGAGAGGATAGCCTTGTAGCCTAACTCCATGGAGCCGCCGGTTGCAAGCATGGGATCGGCAATGATAAGCGTCTTGCCGTTGATATCGGGCGTCGCAAGGTATTCCACATGTATGCCTACTTCGTGATGGGCTGCGTCCTTATATTCGCGATATGCGCTGACAAAGGCATTGCCTGCATGGTCGAAAATATTGAGGAAACCGTTATGAAAAGGCAGTCCTGCGCGGAAAATGGTAGCGAGAACTATCTTGTCAGTGGGCACGTTAACCTGCGCCGTGCCCAGAGGTGTCACCACCGAGCGCGATTCATAATTGAGTGTTTTGGAGATTTCGAAAGCCTCAAACTCACCGATACGCATCACATTGTTGCGAAAAAGCAGGCGGTTTTTCTGATAGTCCTTGTCGCGGATTTCGGCCAGATACTGGTTAATGATGGAGTTTTGCTCCGAGAAATTAATGATTTCCATTCTTATTTTCAGGTGTTTCGGGTGCACGGACGGGAAAGCCGTCCGGTTAAATCCTGACAAAATTAAGAAATTCCCGGAAGTTTTGCAAAGTCTGATTTACAAACAAACACGCGCCCGTAGCTTTTTTAATATCTTTAACCATGCTCATAAATACTTTGATACTTTTTCGCTGCTATTTTTTGTTTGAAGCTGATAATTATATTAACTTTGTTCCGTCCTAAAAAGGAACGCAAAAGGAAAAAATCAATTTTCAACTAAATACATTTAACGAAATGGCAAAGTTTGATAAGAGCGTACTCGAAAAGTACGGCATTACAGGTACAAAGGAAGTACTTTACAATCCTTCGTATGAAGTATTGTTTAATGAGGAGACAAAGGCAGGTCTTGAGGGTTTCGAGGTAGGTCAGGAGACCGAACTTGGCGCAATCAATGTAAAGACAGGTATCTACACAGGTCGTTCACCCAAGGATAAGTTCATTGTTGACGACGAAAACTCTCACAACACCGTATGGTGGGATTCTGAAGAATACCACAACGACAACCACCGTGCAACCAAGGAGGCATGGGCTGCCGTTAAGGATATTGCCAAAAAAGAGCTTTCAAACAAGCGTCTTTTCGTTGTTGACGGCTTCTGCGGTACACACAAAGACACCCGCATGAAGATTCGTTTCATCGTTGAGGTTGCATGGCAGGCTCACTTCGTTACGAACATGTTCATCCGTCCAAAGGATGAAGCAGACTTCGATCAGGAGCCTGATTTCATTGTTTACAACGCATCAAAGGCAAAGGTTGCAAACTGGAAAGAATTGGGGCTGCACTCTGAAACCTGCGTAATGTTCAACGTAACATCCAAGGAGCAGGTTATCATCAACACATGGTATGGTGGTGAAATGAAGAAAGGTATGTTCTCAATGATGAACTACT
>CALIIG010000271.1 GCA_938018155.1 uncultured Prevotella sp. | reverse complement strand
TACTGACAAAACTGTAAAAACAAATTAATTTTACATTTAAAGTAAAAATAATTACCACAAAACGATTGTTTAATCAAATTATTTATTAACTTTGCTAACGTTATCCTGAAAACAATCTTTTTACCTTGGATGAAACTAATGCCTATTGAAGATTTGAAGCGTTTGCCTGTGAAGGCCGACGCTTTTTTTATGCTCTGCCCTTTCATGTGTTGTTCCATCATACGCAAACTTACACTGCCTGCTACATCGATAGCCACCATTAAATACCTGCATCTCAGGCAATAAGCAGGCAACAATGAGGAAAAAGGCCCGCAAACATATTGCCCAACCCGTTGCACAGCCCTGTCTCTACTAACTTATTGACACCTTTTGTCAATATTATTATATTTCATTTATTTTGAAAATTTTTATACGATACGAGGCTGTCAAACACCATAAATCATATAAAATCGGTTCTGTCGCAACATAAAAGAGAGCATACGGCAACATAGAATTTATACCCCGATGCCACTCTTCGGAAGCAAGTACAAAAACAAAAAGCCCCGATACAAGGCCGGAGCGGTATAAATAAGAAAATATTGGTGCCGCTATTTAATATAAAAATTACGGGCTAAAGCGTTATACCATTCTGACCGGCTGCCGTCAGGAGCGGTCAGAACAACCGTTTTTTCATCATAAATTTCGGGGCGAAGGCGCGTAAACGACACCAGACAACGCTTCACAGGCTTACGTAATGACGACTTTACATGGTATAAACGTTCCTGAAAAAAGCCCTGCAAGGCCGCCTCGGCAGCCAGCCGTTCGTATGCCTCAACAGGAACAACGGCCGACAGACAGCCCGTCTCGGTAAGCCAGCGGCGGGCAAATGAAAAAATATCGGCAAAAGGAAGATACTCGGCATTGCGCGCCATGGCCCTGCTTTTATCGGGCGCATTAAGACTATTAAGGAAAAAAGGCGGATTGGTTACCATCGCATCGAAGGGATGCTGAGGCTTCCATGTCCGCAAATCGCCATGGTAAAACCGTAACCGGCTTGCAAAAACCGACTGCTCTGCATTCTCTTGTGACTGCTGTACGGCATCGGCATCAATCTCAATGCCTTCAATTATGGCATGGCGAAAACGCTGTGCCATCATCATCGCAACGAGGCCCGAACCCGACCCAATATCAAGAATGCGACTGCCTCCGCAGGCCCATGCACCCAGCAGCACGCCGTCGGTACCTACCTTCATGGCGCAACGGTCGTGCCGAATACTGAACTCTTTAAAAACAAAGCCATTTAACATAACTTATTAACGCTACTATATGCCGTTTATTACTTTTTGTGTACCTTTGCAAAATATTTAATGATAAGATAATAAACAGTTTATATTTTAAAGTTTCTCAAATCAGGAGAAAAAGACTTTTCTTATGTCAAACAACAATCCCGGCATCCAGATGTTTGCTGATATAGAAGGCAATGTAGCCGACATTCTTAAAACTGATGCTCCCGAAATTGTCCCCGTTCTTGCTACTCGCAATATGGTAATCTTCCCCGGTGTGCTTGTTCCCATCCTCCTTGGCAGGAAACCAAGCATGGCCCTGGCACGCTGGATGAGCAAGAATGAGAGGAATAACATATGTGCAATATTCTGTCAAAAGAGGGTCGATATTGACACTCCGCGTGAACACGACATCTTTGCCACAGGTGTGTACGCCCGTTTAGTACGCATCATAGAAATGCCGTCGTCGGATAATATTACGGCTATCTTCCAGGCTACCGGACGCTGCCACTTAGACAGTATAACCACCGTTCGTCCCTTTTACAAGGGCCATGTTACGGCCATGCCTGAAGAAATTCCGGACGATGACAATGAAGAGTTCAAAACAATAGCAAACAATATACGCACATCTACACAGCAGTTTATACAGCTTAGCGACGAAATTCCTGATGAAACCATTATGACAGTCAGGAACCTTACGAGCGACGTGTTGCTCACTAACTTCGTATGCACCAATCTTCCATTTGATGCAAAGGAGAAGATTTCGCTGCTCACCATCACAGATATGAAGGAAAGAGCAATGGAACTGTTGAAGTTAATGAACCGCCAGATACAGTTGGAGAAACTGAAAAACGACATAAGGCGTAAGACAAAAATGGACCTTGATGAGCAGCAAAAGGAATATTTCCTGCAGCAGCAAATGAAAAACATTAAGGAAGAATTGGGCGATAAGGGGAACAATCCGGAACGAACACGCCTGGAAGAGGGCGCAAAGAATATGGATTGGCCCGTGTCGGTGGCACAACATTTCGCCAGAGAGATGGAGCGATTGGATTCATTTAATCCGCAAAGTCCGGAATACAGCATACAGGTTAATTATTTAGAGCAGATGCTTGCACTGCCCTGGAACAAGTGCACTACTGACAATTTGGATATCAAACACGCCCGTCGCGTTCTGGATGAAGACCACTATGGTATGGAGAAGGTGAAGGAACGTATATTGGAATACCTCGCCGTTCTGCAGCTTCGCGGCAACATGAAGTCGCCTATCCTTTGCCTGGCAGGCCCTCCCGGCGTAGGAAAGACATCGCTCGGAAAGAGTATTGCCAAGGCCATGCACAGGAAATATGTGCGCATTTCGCTTGGCGGCCTGCACGATGAAAGTGAGATTCGGGGGCACCGACGCACGTATGTGGGAGCCATGCCCGGCAGAATTATTAAGAGTATGCAAAAGGCGGGTTCGGCAAATCCGGTGTTTATACTCGACGAAATAGACAAGGTTACGCAGAATACCATCAATGGAGATCCCTCGTCGGCATTGTTGGAGGTGCTCGATCCCGAGCAAAACAGCACGTTTCATGATAACTATCTGGACATTGATTACGACCTTTCGAAGATTCTGTTCATCGCTACTGCCAACGAATTAAATACGATTCCGGCACCCCTTCTCGACAGAATGGAGATAATAGAAGTGTCTGGTTATATCACCGAAGAGAAGATAGAGATAGCCAAACACCACCTTATTCCAAAGGAATTAGTAAATACAGGTCTCGACACCGTGAAGCCCAAGCTGCGCTTTAATAAGGCTGCTTTGGAGAAGATTATTGAATCGTACACCCGCGAAAGTGGCGTGCGGCAGTTGGAAAAACAGATTAATAAAGCCTTCAGAAAGATTGCATTCAACAAAGCTATCGACGATACATTCCCACAAAAAGCCATTACACCCGCCGACGTTGTTACACTTTTGGGCAAGCCTCCTTATTATCGCGACATCTATCAGGGCAACGAATACGCAGGCATTGTAACCGGTTTGGCATGGACAAGTGTGGGTGGAGAGATTCTGTTTATTGAGACATCGTTGTCGAAAGGTGCTGCAGGCAAGCTCACATTAACGGGTAATCTGGGCGATGTAATGAAAGAAAGTGCCATCATTGCCCTGCAATATGTGAAGGCTCACTGTGAGTATCTGAAAATCGATTACCGCATTTTCGACAACTATAACATCCATATCCACGTGCCTGAAGGTGCTACACCCAAGGACGGTCCGTCGGCAGGCATCACCATTGCCACATCAATAGCATCAGCCCTTACACAACGAAAGGTTCGTAAAAATACAGCCATGACAGGCGAAATAACCTTACGGGGCAAGGTGTTGCCGGTGGGAGGAATCAAAGAAAAGATTTTAGCCGCCAAGCGTGCAGGCATTACAGACATCGTGATGTGCAAGGATAACCGAAAGGATATCGACGAAATTCCACAGAAATACTTAACGGGAGTTACATTCCATTACGTTGAAAACGTACAGGATGTATGGGATTTTGCCCTCACCGGTGAGATTGTTTCGCATCCCGTTCACTACACCATTGACAAGAAAGAAGAGAAGGTTCAACAAAGTTCCGTGGAGCAATAGCACCGGACTAACGATGAATTGAAATATAGAAATGAGGTTTCAGCTACAAGTTACTGATAAGGCTTCCGATGCCCGTACGGGGCTAATTACGACCGACCACGGCGAAATTAAAACGCCGATATTTATGCCTGTAGGCACATGCGGCTCGGTAAAGGGAGTACATTTCAGCGAACTTCGCGAACAGATAAAGGCTCAAATCATCCTCGGTAACACGTATCATCTGTACCTCAGGCCTGGTTTAGAGGTGCTGAAAGTGGCGGGAGGACTGCACGGTTTCAACGGCTGGGAACGGCCAATACTTACAGATAGCGGCGGCTTTCAGGTGTTTTCGCTCACGGGTATCAGGAAACTGACGGAAGAAGGGTGTATGTTTCGTTCGCACATTGATGGATCGAAGCATTTCTTTACGCCCGAAAACGTCATGGATACAGAGCGTATTATCGGTGCCGATATTATGATGGCACTTGATGAATGCCCCCCCGGGCAGAGCGATTACCAATATGCAAAGAAGAGCCTTGGCCTTACAAAGCGATGGCTTGACCGTTGTATTAAGCACTTTAATAAGACTGAACCTCTGTACGGATACCGGCAAAGCCTCTTCCCTATCGTGCAAGGGTGTACGTTTAAAGACCTCAGACGCGAGGCCGCTATGTTTGTAGCCGACAAGGGTGCCGACGGTAACGCCATTGGCGGACTGGCTGTCGGGGAGCCCACAGAGGTGATGTACGAGATGATTGAGGTCGTAAACGAGATACTTCCCAAGGACCGTCCCCGTTACTTAATGGGGGTAGGTACTCCGCAAAATATCCTTGAGGCAATAGAAAGAGGTGTAGATATGTTCGACTGTGTGATGCCAACACGTAACGGTCGCAACGCCATGCTCTTTACTTATAATGGTACGATGAACATGAAAAACAAGAAATGGGAAAACGATTTCACCCCCATTGACCCCGATGGATGCAATACTGACCGTATCACAACAAAAGCATACCTGCACCATCTCTTCAAAGCGGGCGAACTTTTAGCCATGCAAATTGCTTCCATTCATAACTTATCGTTCTATCTGCGCCTTGTAACAGACGCACGAAAACACATTGAAGACGGCGACTTTGTTAGCTGGAAGAACAGTGTCATTGACCAGTTGGGGCAGAGAATATAATAATGAGAAGTTACGCTAACATTCGTAAATACCGCCGATTATACCATGCAGGCAGATGGACAAGCCGGCATCCGGCATGGCTTCATCGTGCATTTCGTGCCATAAACAACCGTACAAAGCCCGTGCAAAAGGCTGTTTTATGGCTGCTGCCCTATTTAAAGCTCCTGCGAATATTTAATCCTTTCCACTATATTACAAGGTTAGACTGGTATATTATTCGCAAATTCATCGGTACTTACTTCTTTTCAATAGCACTCATTATTACCATATCCATTGTATATGACGTCAATGAGAACCTGGCAAAATTCACGCAATATCATGCGCCGCTGAAAGCAATCGTCTTTGATTATTATTTTAATTTCGCGCCTTACCTGGCCAATCTCTTCAGCGCGCTGTTTGTTTTCATTGCCGTTATTTACTTTACGTCGAAACTTGCAGGCAATTCTGAGATCATCGCTATGTTGGCATCGGGTATCAGTTTTAAGCGTCTTCTCCGGCCGTATATGATATCGTGTGCCCTGCTTTCTGCTCTTTCCTATTACCTTTCGGCCTATGTAATACCCCACGGCACAATTGTAAGACACAACTTCGAGACCCTTTATCAGAATAGAAAAACCAATACTTCGGCAGGGAATATCCAATTAGTGGTAGAGCCCGGCGTCATTGTTTATATCCAAAACTATGACAACAATAGCAAGCAGGGGTATGGATTTAGCCTGGATAAGTTCGAAAACAAGAAACTTGTATCGCATCTTACTGCCATGGAAGTGCAATACGACACCATATCTGACTCAAAATACCACTGGAAATTATATAATTGGAAGCTCCGCAAACTGAAAGGATTGCGCGAATATATCACCACCGGAGCAAGCAAAGACTCCTTGATTCAGATTGAGCCTACCGACTTAATCTACTCAAAAGGCCAGCAGGAGACGTTTACTTCACCTGAGTTAAAGGAGTATATTTCAAAGCAAATTAACCGGGGTTCAACCAATGTCGACATCTATCAGGTCGAGTATTACAAACGAATAGCATCGTCGTTTGCTTCGTTTATCCTCACCATCATCGGTGCTTCACTGTCTGCCCGCAAGAGAAAAGGCGGCATGGGTATGTACCTTGGCATTGGTTTAGCCTTGTCGTTTACCTATATTATGCTGCAAACCGTGTCGGCTACGTTTGCCGTTAAAGACGATCTTTCACCCATGATAGCGGCCTGGCTGCCTAACATTATTTTTGCCATCATCGCCTTTATTTGTTATAGGCAGGCACCAAATTAACATTTTATTGCCCCTTTTGTTCTGGCAATATGAAACAAAAAGCATGTCAGAAACTCCTTCTCATTACAACAAGAAGAAAGAATTATGAAATTTGAAGAATTAGATTTAAATGACAACATCCTCGATGCGCTGTATGATATGCGCTTCGATGAGTGCACACCCGTTCAGGAAAATTGTATACCTCCCATCCTTGATAAACGCGATGTTCTGGGCGTTGCACAAACAGGAACCGGCAAAACTGCTGCCTACCTGTTGCCAATACTCTCACGTTTAGCCGACGGCAGCTTTCCAAAGGATGCCGTTAACTGCATAATCATGTCGCCTACACGCGAGCTTGCACAACAGATTGACCAGGCAATGCAGGGCTTTTCCTATTATTTACCCGATGTCTCCAGCGTGGCAGTGTATGGCGGTAACGATGGAAACCGCTACGATCAGGAGATGAAAAGCATGCGCCTTGGCGCCGATGTCATTATTGCTACACCTGGTCGTCTCATTTCTCATATGAGCATGGGCAACATCGATTTAAGCAAAGTAAGCTTCTTCGTGCTTGACGAAGCCGACCGAATGCTTGACATGGGCTTCTCCGAAGACATCATGAAGATAGCATCAGGACTGCCCGAAAGCTGCCAGACCATTATGTTTTCGGCCACCATGCCCAAGGATATTGAATCTATGGCACAAAAGCTTCTCAAAAACCCTGTGGAAATAAAGCTGGCCGTCAGCAAGCCTGCCGAGAAGATAAATCAAAGTGCTTACATCTGCTACGAAACACAAAAGCTGAAAATTATTGATGATATTTTTAAGGCCGGCGACCTGAAACGTGTCATCATTTTTTCAGGATCGAAGTTGAAAGTAAAGCAAATTAATCAGGCTTTACAGCGTCTTAAGATCAACAGTGGGGAAATGCACTCCGACCTTGACCAGGCACAGCGCGACGAAATGATGTATAAATTCAAAAGCGGACAGCTTGATGTGCTTGTTGCTACCGACATTGTTGCGCGCGGAATAGACATTGACGACATTACAATGGTTATTAATTATGATGTACCTCACGATGCCGAAGACTATGTTCACCGTATAGGACGTACCGCCCGTGCGGACAGAGACGGTGTGGCTATCACCTTTGTCAACGAGGAAGACATGTATGCTTTCCACCAGATTGAGAAGTTCCTGGAGCACGAAATCACCAAAAACCCATTGCCGGAAGGCTGTGGCGACGGTCCGGAATATACTACATCGAAACGCCCGGGCAAAATAAACGCGCGGAATCGTCGCCGTAACGACCGCAACCAAACGGCACATCGCGATTCGAAACAACACGAACACGGGTGCCGAAACAACAGGAATACGCGTGGCGATAATAGCAAAACTACAGGCCCGACCGCTGCAAACGCTGAAAAACCACAAAGCGAACGCCCACAGCAAAAGTTCAGAGGCCGTAACCATAACAGGCCAGACGAAACTGCTGAAGGCTCTCAACGTAACGCGCGTACAGCCAATCATGATAATAAGCACCATCAACAGAACAACCGACAAGGCAATAATAACGGTCGCCGACAGCAGCAAGACCGTAACAACGATAATACACAGCGTCCACATCATAACAGGCGAAACAACAATCGCCGCCCACAACGACAAGGCGAAGACAAGCAAAGGCGTAAAAACGTATCGGCTCAAACTACATCAAAGACAACGTCAACGAACAAGGCCGAAAGCGGTATTGCAAAGCTTATTAAGCGTCCTCTGCACTGGCTAAAATCGTTAGGGAAGAAATAAGATTGCAAATTCTTATAAACTCTACGCATATGAAAAAGAATAACAAGGCAGGCCACGGCCTGTCAGAATGTACTACTATCGTTGTAGGAGAGAAATTAACGGGCGACGGTTCGCGCATATTCGCCCGTTCTGAAGACTTTGATGCCATGCGCTGTAAGAACTGGTTGGTTTTTGAAGACACTGAAAACGGTCCGGAAGAGTTCGTTGCTGACGACAGTTCTTTCCGCTGTCCGCTGCCCAAAAAGCACTTAGGCTACACAGCTCTGCCCGATTATCAGTATCACCACGAATGGGGAAGCGCAGGCTTTAACACTGCAGGCGTCGGCGAAAGCTCCACTGAAACCATCTTCAGCAGCCCTGAAGCACTGAAACACGACCCTTATGTTGAAAACGGATTAGCTGAGAACTGCACCTACAATACGGTATTGCCTTATGTGCATACCGCGCGTGAGGGTGTAGAACGCTTAGGTGCAATGATTGAGAAATACGGCTCGGCCGAAGGCTTTGGCATTGGTTTCATTGACGACAAAGAGGCCTGGTACCTTGAAAATGCGTGCGGACACCACTGGCTTGCCTGCCGTATGCCTGACGATAAATACTTTGTTACCGGCAACCAAAGCCGCTTTCGCCAGTACGATCCCAACGACAAGGAGAACTTCTTAGCCGATAAAGACCTGCTCAGCTTTGCTGAAAAGCATGGCCTCTGGAACCCCAAGGAAGGACCTTTTGACTTTCATACGGCCTACTCTAAAGACGATATTGCCGACCATACCTACAATTACACACGTGTATGGGGCTTGCAAAAGCTGTTCACTCCGTCGCTAAAGCAGAACGTCAACATTAATAATTTCCCCGTCTTTGCTACGCCAGACAGCGGCCATATCACCGTACAGGAGCTTCGAAATGCTTTCCGTTTCCACTACGATGGCACTGAGCATGACCCCTATTTACATAACAATGGTAAGGAGCCATGGCGGCCGGTGTCCATATTCCGCACCACGCAAACCCACCTTTTACAGGTCCGTCCGTGGCTGCCACAAGCCATAGGACACGTTACTTACGTTGCCAACGGCATGGCCGACTTAGGTGTTTTCCTGCCCATTTACCAGGGAATTAAGAGTTTCCCGCACGCCTACAGCATAGGAGACTGCCACTGTGATAACAAGTCGGCATACTGGCGTTTCCGCAAAGTAATGACATTGGCCATGACAAACTATAACGCTTATGCTCCTGTTGTAAAGGAAACATACGCACGTTTAGAGGCCGGGAACGACCAGCGACAGAAAGAATTTGAGGCGCGTTACCTTAAAGTATACAAGGACAAACCCATGGAGGCACAGGATATGTTGCAGCAGTTCAGCGACGATATACTGAATCGTGCACTCGAAGTAGCTGATAAGCTTACGCTTGAACTGTTTACACGTCTCACCGAAGATACGATGAAGGAATACATGTTCCACGGAGCTTAATCCGTAAAATATAAGAAAACAGGAAAGGGGCCATGCGTCAAACAACGCCATGGCCTCTTTTTTCATGTATGACCATACTGATATATGGAGCAGAGTACATCCTGATAATCAATCGCTTATTACATTTTCTCCAGACATTTCGATAATCATGATCATGCCATTATTGGCTTACGCTCACTGTCCGGCGGCCGTCGGCAGCACGTACGACGGCCGTCGCACCCATTGTCTGACGGTCGTC
>CALIIG010000270.1 GCA_938018155.1 uncultured Prevotella sp. | reverse complement strand
CGTATCAAAGTTTACGGAACCCGCCTTAAATCGTTTTTCGCGAAGTTTTTTGGCCAAACGGTCAAGTGTACAAATCTCCCGGCCAAACTCGTCCTTAAAGCCTTTCTTGCCGGGATTGGGCGCAGGCTGTCCCGTTCCGTCAACAACACCGTTGTCTTCCAACACCTGTTGCGCCTCCTCATAGGCGTAACGGCGATTCGAGCGGATAATAGTGTGAACTATCCGATAGCGTTTTACATTTCCCTCGTCGTCAATATCAAACACTACGCTATACGCTAACTTGTCTTCATCAGGACGTAACGAGCAGACGAAATTGCACAAACGCTCGGGAAGCATGGGAATAGTCCGGTCAACAAGATAGACAGATGTCGCCCGCTTTTCGGCTTCACGGTCGATGATACTGCCCTCAGTAACATAATGAGATACATCGGCAATATGCACGCCTACTTCGTAAAGCCCCTTGCCAAGGCTCCTGAATGAAAGTGCATCATCAAAGTCCTTGGCATCCTTCGGGTCAATAGTGCAGGTCCATGTATTGCGGAAATCCTCACGCTCTGCAATGTCCTGGGGAGTAATTTCTCCCGAAATCTTCTCAGCAGCAGCCTCTACAGCTCTGGGGTATTTGTAGGGCAAGCCATATTGTGCCAATATGGTGTTCATCTCTACATCGTTGTTTCCTGTCTGTCCCAGCACGTCAACCACTTCTCCTATGAGGTTTTTGTGCTCGGCATCAGGCCATTGTATAATCCTTACCACAGCCTTGTCGCCGGTCTTTCCGCCTTTTAACTTACGCTTCGGAATAAGGATATCATGAACGAATGTATTTTCAGGAGTAACAAGAAAGGCTATATCATTGTCTACCCGTAAGCGTCCAACAAACTGGTCTTTGGCACGTTTGAGCACCGCTATCACCTGTGCCTCCTTGATATGCTTCTGCCGGCGGGCCATAAATGAAACCCTGACGCGGTCGCCGGAGAGTGCCGACATCGAGTTGCGCTCGGCTACAAAGATGGGCTTACCGCCGTCATCGGGCAGGAAAGAGTTCTTACCGTTCGACTTTCTAAGAAAGGTTCCTTCCTGCACCTGCCCCTTGGTATTCAACGAATACGATGTATCAGAAACCTTCGTTATGATGTCATCCCACGACATTTCTTCCAAAATGTCAAGGGCTATCATCTTTAAAGGGTGGGTGTCAAGGTGCAAATTACGAAAGATGTCTTTCAATGTAAGGGTTACTCCAGGCTGAGAGGAAAAATATTTTTCTATGACGGCAGACAATTGTTTCTTCGACATTCGTTTGCCGCCTTTCTTCTCTTTCTTACCCATAATGTTGCAATTTACAATAATTCTATATGTGTGCAAATTAACAAAAAAGAAATGAAGTAACCTAATTTCATTTTGAATATTTTGACTTATAACGTAAATGTAGTAACTTTGTACACATTTAATTATGAAGATATTAATAACAGGTGCCAGTGGATTCATTGGCAGTTTTATTGTTGAAGAGGCCTTAGACCGTGGCTTTGAAACTTGGGCTGGCGTTAGAACTACCAGTTCGAGAAAGTATCTGCAAGATAACCGTATACACTTTCTTAATTTAAACTTCTCCTCTGAAGACCGTTTAGTGGAGGCTTTACAGCAGCAAGAGTTCGACTATATTGTTCACGCCGCCGGTGCTACCAAGTGTCTCCACAAGGAAGACTTCTATCGAATAAACTACGAAGGGACGAAAAATTTCGTTCATGCTATCTTAAAGACTCAGCCAAACTTAAAACGATTTGTTTATTTAAGCAGCCTGAGTGTCTTCGGTGCCATCAAAGAGAAACAGCCTTATTTGGAAATTGACGAGAACGATACTCCACACCCTAACACCGCTTATGGCAAAAGCAAACTTATGTCGGAGCAGTTTCTTGAATCGATCGGGAATGATTTTAATTATATTATCCTCCGTCCGACGGGAGTATATGGCCCACGGGAGAAAGACTACTTTTTGATGGCGCAGAGCATTAAGCAGCATATCGACTTCAGTGTAGGCTATAAACAGCAAGATATTACTTTTGTATATGTCAAAGATGTGGTGCAAGCCATATTTCTTGCACTCGACAGAGGTATGTCGGGACGGAAATACTTCCTGTCAGATGGCCATGTATACCAAAGCAAAAACTTTAGTGATTATCTACACGAAGAGCTGGGATCACCCTGGTGGATACGCATACAGGCACCAGTATGGTTGCTGCGAATTGTTACCTTCTTTGGTGAATATATCGGACATATCACTGGACATATGAGCACCTTGAACAACGATAAGTTCAACATTCTAAAACAACGAAACTGGCGTTGTAACATAGAGCCGGCCTGTGATGAGCTGGGGTATCATCCCCGGTACAGCTTAAGACAAGGAGTTACAGAGACCGTTGCCTGGTACAAAGCTAACGGATGGTTATGAAAAAGGGCGGAAAAATCCGTAAATATATTGAAATAGAGAAGAAGCCCCTTAAAGGATTGATGGGCTTCGAATGGGTAATTCTCGGCTATACACTGATTACATTGCTCATTATTCTTTTCTGTTTTACCAAACTTCAGAATCCTAATACCATGATATGGGGGCGTATAAGAATGGCCTCTATCACCATTGCCATGTGGATTGTATACCGTCTTGTTCCGTGTAAGATGATGAAATTTGTGCGCATTCTTACACAAATGCTATTGTTAGGATGGTGGTATGCCGACACTTATAGTATTAACTGTCTCTTTCCTAACCTTGATCACGTTGTGGCTCGTTGGGACCAATTGCTTTTTGGATGCCAACCGGCAATGCTCTTTTCCGAACGTTTCACAAGTCCTATATTAAGCGAAGTACTCAACATTGCATATATAAGTTATTTCCCTATTATCATGGCAGTGTGCGCATTCTACTTCTTTTCACAATACAATCAACTTGGACGAGTATGCCTTATCATCATGGGCTCGTTCTTTAGCTTTTATCTTTTATTCGACTTACTGCCTGTTACTGGGCCCATGTATTATTATAAGGCTGTTGGAATGAGCCATATTGCACATGGTGTTTTCCCTGCCATTGGCGATTATTTCTGTTCTCATGACGAGATGCTTCCACCACCAGGATGGACCGATGGCATCGGTTATAATCTGTTAGTAGCCATACATCGTGGTGAACATCCCACTGGTGCCTTTCCCAGTTCACATGTGGGAATATCTGTGACCTGCATTATTTTAGCATGGGAAAGCAAAAATAAAGTGCTTTTCTTTTCCGTATTACCCTTTACAATACTGATTTTTTTTGCTACCATTTATATCCGTGCCCATTACGCTGTTGATGTAATAGCAGGGCTTTTTGTAGGAATTTTATTCTATCTGTTCTGGAATATGGTAGCGAAAAGATATAATTTTTAGTTACACCAAATGAAGAAACTATACATAGAGACTTACGGTTGTCAGATGAATGTAGCCGATTCAGAAGTTGTAGCTTCGGTTATGAAGATGGCAGGTTATGAGCCTACTGATAATGAAGATGAGGCTGACGCCGTATTCCTTAATACGTGTTCGGTTCGCGAAAATGCCGAAAACAAAATTTATCATCGGTTAGATCAACTTTACGCCGAGCAGAAAAAACGTAAGCGTGAAATACGTAATGACGAAGGTAATACATCGGAACGTTCTCCACTTATACTTGGTGTGCTGGGATGTATGGCCGAAAGAGTAAAGGACGATTTAATCAAAAACCATCATGCTAACATCGTATGTGGCCCTGATGCCTATATGGGTTTGCCTGAGATGATAGCTGCGGCTGAACTGGGACAACCAGCTGTTGACGTTGCCCTTTCTACAACCGAGACCTATCGCGACATCATTCCCTCACGTATCGGAGGCAATCATGTATCAGGCTTCGTGAGTATTATGCGCGGCTGTAACAACTTCTGTCACTATTGTATAGTGCCTTATACCCGTGGCCGTGAGCGTAGCAGAGACGTGGAAAGCATCCTTGCCGAGGTGCATGACTTACACGAAAAGGGTTTCAAAGAGGTTACACTTCTTGGTCAAAACGTTAATTCGTATGGTCTTTTACCCAATGGACAACGTCCTAAGAACGGGGTAATTATAGAGGAAGAAGGTGGAAAGGAGTTGCATGTATGTTCTTTTGCCGAACTCCTTAGGCGCGTAGCCCGCAGCGTTCCTGATATGCGTGTGCGTTTTACAACCAGCAATCCCGAGGATATGAGCGAAGACATTCTGCATGCTATTGCTGAAGAACCCAACCTTTGCCACCATATTCATTTCCCCGCACAGAGCGGAAGCAACAGTACGCTCAAGCTGATGAACCGCAAATATACACGCGAAAATTATCTCGAAAAGGTTGCAGCGATACGCCGGATTATACCTGATTGTGGACTTACAACAGACATATTCGTGGGTTATCACAACGAAAGTGAAGACGATTTTGAGCAAACAATGAGCCTTGTTCGCGAAGTAAAATACGACTCTGCTTTCATGTTCAAATACAGCGAACGTCCCGGAACTTACGCCGCCCGGCACTTACCCGACAATATTTCTGAAGAAGAGAAAATATGTCGACTCAATAAACTCATCCACTTACAAACGGCCATCAGTGCCAGTCAGAACAAAAAGGATGAAGGAAAGGTATTTGAAATTCTCGTCGAACGCTTTGGAAAGCGTAGCCATGAGCAGCTCATGGGCCGCACACCACAGAACAAAGCCGTCATCATTCCACGCGGAAACCATCACATCGGCGACTTTGTGAAAGTACAAATTACCGGTTCTTCGTCAGCTACTCTGTTTGGAGAAGAGGTTGAAAAAGTTTAAATAACAGCTACAATTTAAGCCCATGTAAGATTATACCCACCCAAATGATATGAAGGAATTTCTTAAAGTCTTACGGCGTTTCGTCCCACCATACAAGAAATATCTTGTATTATCTATTGTGTTCAATGTCTTATCTGCCATATTGAACATCTTCTCCTTCACGGCAATCATTCCTATTCTGAAGATCCTTTTTAAAGTAGGGGATGGAAATCATGCCACACAACTCATGGTATGGGGTAATGGAAGTTTGAAAGATGTGATGAGCAATAACTCCGATTATTATATTCAACAGCTCATTAATTCGTGTGGAGCCACAACAACCCTACTGTTAATAGGCTTGTTTTTGGCCGTTATGACATTCCTTAAAACGGGTGCTTACTTTCTCTCTTCTGCAAGTATTATTCCCATTCGCACTGGTGTTGTACGCGATATTCGTAATCAATTATATCAAAAAATTACAAGTTTGCATTTGGGTTTCTTCTCAGAAGAACGTAAAGGAGATATTATTGCGCGAATGAGTGGGGACGTACAGGAGATAGAAAACTCTATCATGTCGAGCCTTGATATGCTTTTTAAGAACCCCATTCTTATTCTTTTCTATTTCGCTACTTTAGTATTTATCAGCTGGCAACTCACACTTTTCACCCTCATTTTTGTGCCAATATTTGGCTGGTTCATGGGATTTGTTGGTCGAAAACTCAAGCAAAAAAGTATCAAGGCACAGGCTTTGTGGAGCGATACAATGAGTCAGGTTGAAGAAACTCTGGGTGGACTGCGCATCATTAAGGCCTTCAATGCTGAAGATAAAATGAATAAGCGTTTTGATAAAGTGAATAGCTATTATCGAAATAGCATCATGAAAGTCAATATTCGCCAGCAAATGGCACACCCAATGAGCGAATTTCTTGGCACCGTTATGATTGTCATCGTGCTTTGGTTTGGCGGAACCCTCGTGCTTAGCAATAATCCTGTTATCTCCGGTCCGACGTTTATTTATTATCTTATTATCCTTTACAGCATCATTAATCCTCTGAAAGAATTTTCAAAGGCTGGCTACAACATTCCGAAAGGCCTTGCATCGATGGAACGTGTAGACAAAATTCTGTTAGCCGAAGTGGAGATAAAAGAAGTCGAAAAGCCCGTACACATCCACTCTTTTGAGCACGAAATCGAGTTCCGACACGTATCATTTGCCTATCATTCTTCTGTAACACCTCATTCTACACAAAATAATGGTGAAAGAAACAGGCATGATAACGAGGTGTATTCCACAAATAAAAAGGATGGAAATACACCCTTACACTGGGTACTTCGCGACATTAACCTCACTATTCCCAAAGGTAAAACCATTGCCCTTGTAGGGCAGAGTGGGGGAGGGAAGTCAACTCTCGTCGACCTTATACCACGATATTACGATGTCCAGGAGGGAGAAGTTCTCATCGATGGTATCAATGTCAAAGACCTTGGCATACACGATCTTCGCCAGCTCATTGGCAATGTCAATCAGGAAGCCATCCTCTTCAACGATACTTTTTATAATAATATTACATTCGGTGTAGACAACACCTCGCACGAGGACGTTGAACACGCAGCGCAAATAGCCAATGCCTATAACTTCATTATGGAGTCGGAACATGGTTTCGATACCAATATTGGCGACCGTGGAGGTCGTCTTTCTGGCGGGCAGCGACAACGAATCAGTATAGCCCGTGCCATATTGAAGAACCCTCCCATTCTTATTCTCGATGAGGCTACGTCGGCACTCGATACCGAATCAGAAAGATTGGTACAGGATGCCCTTTATAAATTAATGAAGACGCGCACCACTATCGCCATTGCACACCGCTTGTCGACCATTAAAAATGCGGACGAAATATACGTCCTTCATGAAGGCCGAATCGTTGAACAAGGTACACACGACGACCTCATTCTTAAAGACGGATACTATAAGAAGCTGCACGACATGCAGAGTTAATCCCGTTACAGGCTATACCTAACAGAGTATAGGTTCGTAAAAGCAACCACAATATGGTGTCAAAACTTGTTTACTATATCTTCTATCTCGTCTCTTTATTACCATTCAGAGTGCTTTATATTCTGAGTGATATAGCCTATTGGCTTATCTATAAGCTCTGGGGCTATCGGAGATTAGTGGTTAGAAATAACCTCGTATCATCGTTCCCTGAAAAAAATATTGACGAAATTAAAGATATTGAACATAAGTTTTACCATTGGTTTTGCGACTATTTCTTCGAGGCCATCAAACTATTGAGCATTAGCGACCGTGAGCTTAACCGACGTTTACACGTAGTAAATCCCGAGGTTCACGAACAATGGTTTCTGAAAGGGCGCAATACTGCGGCTTTCTTAGGCCACTATTGTAACTGGGAGTGGCTCTCACGCGTTGGCAAAGATATGAATCAAAGCCGTCGCTTATGCCTTATCTATGATCCGCTCCACTCGCGCCCGTTCAATGACTTGTTTCTGGAAATCAGAGCCTATCCGCCCACAGGAGTCCCCACTCCCAAGCGCGACATCCTGCGTCAGCTTTTAGAATGGAAGCAAAAAGGCATTTTTTCGCTAAGTGGATACATTGCCGACCAGGCACCAAGATGGCAAAATATTCACATGTGGGTGCCCTTCTTAAATCATCCATACAGTCCGGTTTTCACAGGTGCAGAGCGTATTGCCCGTAAAATGAACAATGTCATCTACTACACCAGGATGAGAAGGCCGCGAAGAGGATACTACGAAATGGAATACGTTCTTATTACAGACAATCCGAAATCAGTGCCAGAGGGCGATATTACACGTCATTTTTTCAGCCTGTTAGAAGCAAGTATTCGTGAACATCCTGAGTTTTATCTCTGGACACATAACCGTTGGAAGCGGACAAAAGAGGAGTTTGACCGCCGTTTTGATATTGTTAATGGAAAGATAATTAGAAAAGATAAATAATGACTATCGCCATAAATCCGAAATATGAAGCCTTGCGACCTTTCCTGTTAACAATACCCCGTGTATTCGACTCTGTCGGAAATATCATTTATCAAGGCCGTAATACCATCAAGGTTATTACAACTCCTGATGGGCTTCGCCTCAATGTTAAACGGTATCATGTGCCTAAAGGTCTTAACCGTTTGGTTTATTCGTGGGGGATTCGCAAGCCTAAAGGATTGCGCGCATTTCAATATCCTGCCATCCTTCTTGCCAAAGACATCCCTACTCCGGAGCCTGTTGCCTATATCGAAGAAAGGGGAATGCTCAGTCTTTTGGGTTATACCTACTTTATTAGCTTGCAAATTGATTACGGCCATACGTTCTACGAGTTTGGCGATGCAGCTGAAGGTACCTATGAAGAAACGGCTGAAGCATTGGGCCGTTTTGCAGCTTCCATGCACGAAAAGGGTGTTTTTCACAAGGATTTTACTCCCGGAAACATTCTCTGGAAGAAAGACAGTGAGGGCTGTCATTTCATGCTGGTTGATATTAACCGTATGAACTTTGGACCGGTTAGCATGAAACGTGGTTTATCTAACCTCATTAAGTTCTGGGGACCACGCCGTTTTACGGAACTCATTATTACAGCTTATTGTAAGGCACGTCATGCCAACGTTCAACAAGGCTTAGCTTATGCCATGCCCAAAAGGGAACAGTTCTGGATTCGTTTTAGCCGGAAACATACCGTTAAATTCCCTTTTACCCCCGAGCCTATGAACATTCTTGTCATCCGGTTTCGCCAAATGGGAGATGCTGTACTTACTACTGCCATGCTGAATACGTTACGACAGACTTATCCTGGTGCTCAAATCAACTTTGTATTAAATAGTAACCTGTGTCCGCTCTTTACAGGACACCCGGCCATCAACAACCTTATTGCATTCACCGATAAGGAGCAACACAACCTGATAACCTTTTTACGCAAAGTTTGGCAAATTGTACACTCGTGTCATTATCATGTTATTATTGATACGCGCACAACACCCAAAACGCTTCCTTTTTGCCTCTTCTCGCTTTCATCCCTCTTTCGTATAGGACTTAGAAAATGGTATTCCCGTGCTGTTTTCAACCATACCATACCACCATGCCGACAAAACGAAAGTATGATTGACCACAATTTGGCCATGCTTCATCCTCTCGAAGCTATGGGAAAAGTTCGTTATACCCGCCACTTTACGCTCTATATTGCGCCTGAAGAGGTTGTGTGTTATGGTGAATATCTTAAAAAACAGGGAATTAATCTTAGTAAACCTATTATACTCTGCAGTCCTACGGCGAAATTAGATCATAAGACATGGGGTGAAGATAACATGATATGGGTTATACGCAAGCTCATTGATACATATCCTGAAGCACAGTTTATCTTCAATTATGCGCCAGGACGTGAGCGTGAAAAAGCCCTGCGCATCTGGCACAAACTCAATAAAGACGCACATATTTTTATCCATACCGAGGCCGTAAACATGCGCGAGCTTGTAGCTCTTGCCCATTATACAACGTTCTTCTTTGGCAATGAGGGTGGTGCCCGCCATATCATACAGGCCGGAGAAAAGCCTTCTTTTGTGGTTTGTGCACCACAAACCAGCATCAAAAAGTGGATACCCGAGAACGAAACACCCGCTGAAGGCATCAGTAATACAGAGTCAAAAGAAGTAGTATGGGAGAGAATGCAGCAGTTTATTGCCCGTCATCATATCATACTAAAATAAGAAACCGATGGCAAAACTTACCGAAAAATCTGTCCTTGTAAAGGTTGTCATACCCATTTATCGTAATCTGAATGATGAGGAAACAGCGTCTTTGGCCAATACCATGCAAATACTCGGCCGTCATCCCATCGCTTTTCTGCTTCCCGAAAGCTTTAAAGGCGAAGATTTTCTCGCCCAATATCCGCAGGCCGAAGCCATTAGAGTTAACGATAAATGGTTAGGAACACGTTGTGGTATTGCCGGTTACAACAAGATGATGAAGCAGAAAGCCTTCTACGAACTTTTTCAAACATGCGAGTATATCCTGATATGTCACACCGATGCCTGGGTTTTTCGTGATGAGCTTACGGCATGGTGCAGCAAAAATTACGACGTAGTGGCTGCTCCATGGCCCATGCGAAAGAAGTACTGTTATTTCCCACTCAAACAAATTTTACGCTTACGACGTTTCTTCACACCACAAGCAAAGTTAATGCATCAGGACAAATACAACCGCATAGGCAACGGTGGACTAAGCCTGCGCCGCGTTGATTCCTTTATCAAAGCCTGTGATGAGTATCGTCAGGAAGCCGATTTTTTCGACAGCTTTACTGACGTACACCATGCCGAAGACATGTTTTGGGCACTTATTCCCCGTCATTTTCATTATCCCGATGCAAAGGAAGCGTTGAAATTTTCTTTCGACAGCAATCCAGGGTTATGCTATCAGCTAGCCCACAAACAAATGCCAATGGGTTGCCATGGCTTCAATCATAACGATAAACGAGCCTTTTGGAAGAATATCATTCCTGTGAAATCGCTCAGCCAGCCTGTAAAATAATACTACTTTTTAAGCTTAATTTTTATCTGGATAACCTCTTGTTAGTTCTTCTTTAATACCGGCAACGGTTGTTCCATATTATATCGTATCACCCAGTCGGCAACGGTATGGGCTTGTATCAGATGGCTTATCTCAACCTTGGAAGCGTGCTGAACATCGCCTTCAACATTCATTTGTGAGCCTACGGCCACCGCAACCTTGCGCTTATCCAGTATACTTTGACCCATCCCACGCCAATAATAGTTGTCAAGGTGCATCAGGTTGAGGATAGTAGGATACATGTCTATCTGCCCCAAAACACCGTTATAGTGCATGGGCACTGGCGAGTTGAGAACGATAAACGGTGTATATTGGCTGGCCGATACAACACGGCGGCCTGCCGTCGAGCGGCGTATGTCGGCACGGTCGGCGGCTAATCCTTCGTGGTCGCCAACGATAACAACCATCGTTTCTTTCCAGTCGGGCCTGCTTTTCAAATATTTTATCAGTATGCCAAGCGCGTGGTCGGTATAGTTGGCCATCGTCATGTAGTCGAGCATCTTTTGTGGATAGCTCCCCTTGAAGTGAATACGCTTCAGCTTATCGGGCAGAACGAACGGGTTATGACCCGAATAAGTAACCAACTGCAGGTAAACATGCTCACCTGGTTTCCATATCATGCCTGCTTTCATCTTCTCTACTGCCTGACGCATAAAAGAAACATCGCCGAGCTTTTTGCGCGAACCCACTTTCTCATCGAGCCGCCACGCATCTTTCGATATAAGGGTATCTATGCCAAAAGCCTTTGCCACCTGTGCTTGATTCCATGTTACAGGCTTGTCAACCGTGAGCAGATAGCTGTGCGTTTTATATGCTGAGGCCATGGCTTTTGTCAGTGTATGAAAGTTGTTACCGGTATATTTCATGGCATAGCAGCCGCTACGCAAGGGCAGAAGACCCGCATTTAACAGCAGCTGACAATCGATAGAACGCCCGCCTTTCACCTGTGTGAGGGTGTGTGGTGCATATAATGTTTGCGCATCGGCAACGGCACGGTTCAGGTTTGGCGTAATTTCCTCTCCCTCCATACGCAGATTTATCACCCAGCTTTCGAGCGATTCGCACAGCACTACCACCAGATTCTTCCGTCCGCCTATACTGTCTGGCAGAGGCATATCATCGGGTTGAAGTGCAAACCACGCCTTAACCTCTTCGCGAATTTGAGGTGTACAAGGTGCATCAGTGTGCATAGCATCGTATAATAAGCTTCCAAAGAAGGTATATTCAGGGGTTACACAACTATAGTAATTGGCTGATTGCATGTCGTCTATCGTCTTCGAGAACCCGCCCTTTGGCACAAGAAGCAGACCGCATACGGCCCCGACGACGGCTGTTGTGCCCAGATAGCGAGCCACGCCACGCCATGCAAGCCGCGCCTCAGGCTCGTAGCGACGAACCCACAAGCCTGCAAAAAGCGTGGAAAGAGGGAAGAGGAGGTCGACCCATCGCATGGAATCGACCACACTTGCCATAAAATCGCTCAGGTTTCCGGCCAGTAAATAGCTTTCCAAAGGGATGACGGTGTTGTACGTTCTGCTATACATCAGGTTGCTGATTAGCAGGCCGTCAATGACAAGCATCAGCACAATCTGCACCCAACGGCGATGTGAAAGCACGTAGGGTAGAGCGAAGACGAGCACTACCAGTGCCGTGTTAAGGTACAGTGCCGCGCTTGAAAAGGCCGTAAACGTGGTTTGAAGGCACCATACTATGTCAAAGAGGATGAACTTAAAAAACAGTACGGCCGCAAAGCTTGTGGTTACTGGTGTCCACAAACTGGCTGGAAACAGTCGGCCAAACAGCAATTTCAACGAATTCTTCATTGCGTAACGAATTTAAAAATCAAATGGAACGAGGCAACAAATCAAATGAAATGGGGCAATACTGACGAATAAAATGCCGGTTCACCGTTGCCGGTTAAGCATAAATTGAGCCGTTTGTTCCATCGCAAATACATACTTCCTAAGCGGGGTAAAGGCTTTCGTGTCATGGCTTTCACGCAGTTTCCACCCTGGCAGTGCATCATAGCAAAAAGCCTTTTGCATACCGGGGTTATACACAAAACAGTGCTGATAATCGCGGGCAACGACCTGATTGTCGGCCGAATAGAACACCATTTGCCTGCGGGTCTTCAACAAATCGACGCCGAAACCGTCGTAATCGTAACTCAATCCCAATAATCCAAGCACCGTCGGTACGATGTCAACCTGTTGCGCCAGACCATCATAAAGCTGCGGCTTTACGTCGGGACCGAATATCAATAACGGAATATGGTTGTACGAAACAGGCAGTTCTCCGTCTGCCTTTCCTACCATCTTGCCGTGGTCGGCGTAAATAACGAATACAGTATTCCTATACCACGGTTCGCGCCGTGCGGCCTTCAGAAACTGGCCTATCGACCAGTCGGCATACTCAACTATCTGTTTTTCCGCCTCCTTGCTGCGAGCATGAAACCACGTCGGCACCTTATAGGGCGGATGATTGCTGATGGTAAGAATGGTGGCAAGGAAAGGATTGTGTCTTCTGGCCGCTGCATTGATTTTGCCTAAAGCAAAGTTCATCTCGAAATGATCGCCTACACCGAAACTGTTTACCACCGAATCTCTGGGATAATTCTCCTGCGAATAAATGTCGTCATAGCCGTTAGTCGAGAAAAACGCCTTCATATTGTCATACTGAGCTTCATGTGTCATGAAGAACATATTGTGGTAACCCTCGCGACGCAAGACGGTAGGAATGCCCTCCCGATGAGGTGTTACCGTCCCTTTCATAAGGTTACGGAACATCAATGCCGGAAAACTGTAGAGCGAAGCAGTAAGTCCATGGTTGGTGTGTATGCCGGCACTGTAGCAGTTTGTGAACGCCAGCGAACAGCGATAAAGGCTGTCGAGCGTGGGCGTCAGCTCGTCAGGCTGTCCAAAAGTTTTAAGAAGGCTGGCAGACATTGACTCCATAAGGATGACGACAACGTTGTGACGACGCGGCGAAATAGCCGAAACGACGCGACGACGGAGGACATGATTGCTGTCTGCTTTACCTTGAATGCCAAGGCTCGCACGGGCATAGCTGATGGCTTCGGCGTAAGGCATGAGGTGGAGTTCTCGGTTTTCCTTGCGCAAATCATCCAACACGCTCGTCAGCAAATTGAAAGAAGGGTTGATGCCTAACTGATTTAAAAACGAATCATCACAATAGTAAGCCTCGCTCACCTTGATGGGATTATACCCTCTTCGCCCGCGAATGCCGAACAGGCAAAGCAGCACAGCCAACACCCAGACGATGCTACGGCCTGCAATGCAGCGCACATTAAGACTGTCCGCAGGCTGTTGTTCTATGCGCTTTCTGAAAATATGGGTCAGTCTAAATACCGTCCAGACAAACCCTCCTGCCAGTAAAAAATACAACAAAATGTACAGCCAGTAGCTTTTTTCCTCAAATAACATGCCTGCCGTTGTGGCGGTATAGCCGAACCATAAGAAAATACTTGAGTTGATATTCTTGAAGAAATAGGCGAAGTAAGGGGTGTTGGCAGCCGACGCCATAAACGCAAGGGCATATAAAATAGAGAACCACCAGGCCGTGAATAGATAAACCAGACGATGGCCTCGCCCCACAACGGCAGCAACTCCTGCCACAACAAGCGGAACCAAAAGGATGTAACAGCCTATAACATTGTCAAACCAGACACCCCGAATAAAGGCTCCAAAGACACTCGCTTCAGGGTGAACAATCTGGCTGTGGAGGCTAACGAACTCTGTAAAACGAAACAGAGAGAATACCAAAAGGCCTGCAATGTGGATACTAATCAGCCACAAAAGAGATTGATAAAGACGTTTCATCATATCATATTAGCTCTGCAAAAGTAGCCATTAGGCACGAATTGTACAAGAAAGGCAACCAAAATATATAGAAATTACCTAATTTTGCAATTATCATTAAAACAGCACAATAGCCTTTATTATGAATAAACGTGACCGCAATATGGCGTGGATGGTTCTGCTAATGGTCGTTCTGACGCTGCTTCCTTTTCTGGGACTGAACGAATTCAGCACGAAAGGTGAACCCCGTGAGGCCGTCGTTGCCATGTCAATGCTGCAGCAACACAACTGGATTCTGCCTGAAAACAACGGCTTTGACATCCCTTACAAGCCGCCTTTCTTCCACTGGTGTATCGCTGCCCTGTCAATATTGCAAGGCTATGTAAGCGAATTTACCTCGCGCCTGCCCTCTGCCGTGGCACTGATTGTGCTGTTGGTTACCAACTTTTGCTTCTATGCCCGCCGTAAAAACAGTAATGTTAGTCTTATTGCTACTTTATTAACGATGACCGCTTTCGAGGTACACCGCGCGGGAACCAACTGCAGGGTCGACATGGTTCTGACGGTTTTTATCGTCGGTGCCCTCTTTTTGATGTACCGATGGTGGGAGAGAGGCAGCCGCAACCTGCCGTGGCTGGCTATCCTTTGCATGAGCGGGGCCACCCTTACAAAGGGTCCTGTGGGCATTATTCTGCCGTGTATGGTGATGTTTGTTTTCATGTTAACCGAACGTGAACAACCTGTAAAACTTACCCTTAAGCTTACAACATGCGCACTTTTGGCCCTTATCATACCGGCCATATGGTATTATGCCGCCTACCTTCAGGGCGGAGACCAGTTCCTTAGCCTCGTTATGGAGGAGAATGTAGGCCGTTTTGCAGGCAAGATGACATACGGTTCGCACGAAAATCCGGCCAGCTATAACGTGCTGATGCTTGTTGCGGGATGGGCACCCTGGACGCTGATGCTACTGGCATCGCTGTTTGTTCTGCCCTGGAAAAAGATGTCGCGCAGCACGCTCGTTACCCAAATTCGCACGGCCCAACCCTTACAAAAGTTTACGTGGCTGGCGTTTTTGCTTATCTTTATTTTCTATTGCATACCGAAAAGCAAACGCGGAGTGTATCTGCTGCCATGCTATCCGTTCATGGCTATGCTCATAGCCGAGTATATATTGTGGCTTGTAAAACGCAGCACCATGCCGGTAAAGCTCTATATTGGCGTTTTATCATTAACGGGTTTACTGCTTACGGTTGCTCTTATTATAGCACGCACGGGGGGCGTTCCTGATACCATTTTCCATGGCCGGCACGCCTGGGAGAACACCAATATGCTGCATGCTATTGCCGATGCGCCCATGAACGGGGCCGACATACTGCTGGCAGCTGTGCCGTTGATAGCCGCATTATTGGGCCTTTTAGCACTTACAAAAAAAGGGTATAAGGAATTTTCACGACAACTCATGCTGGTATCGTGCATGATTACCATACTGATGTTTGTAGCTTTCGACGGTTTTTATGCACCTCGTATCATGAATACCAAAAGTTTAAAGCCTTTCGCCATGGATATAAAACGGAATTATGGCCATGAGCCGCTGTACGCATTTACAGGCTTCAACAGGCACGGGGGCAACACCATGCACTTTTTTGGTATCGACTTTTACACAGATGATGCCGTTCGTCAGTTTGATATTGACCGCCCTGAAAAGGGTATTTTGCTAATCAATGCCGAAAACAAGCCACTATTTAACAACACGCTCGGTCGTCAATACAACCTTACAGAACTTTCGCATTCGGCACATCGGGTAACCGAATTTAAAGATACCATTTATATTTACAAATTTAATCGCTGCTCAATAAAGTAGCGGGGACGGTGCTTTACTTCAATATAAATTTTGCCTACATACAGCCCTGTAATACCTATTGAGGTAGTAACAATGCCGCCTATAAACCATAACGACACCAATAAAGAGGTCCATCCCTGTATGGTTTCGCCCTCAAGGTTACGCACCAAGGCGTAAACAATAAAGACAAAAGCCATAAATGTCATGATGATACCCATGCAAGTGATAAACCTTAACGGTGCTACTGAGAACGAGGTTATACCGTCAACACTGAAAGCTATCATCTTTTTAAGCGGATACTTTGAATCGCCAGCCTCGCGCGCCTTGCGGTCATAGTATACGTAACCCTCCTGAAAACCCAGTTGCCTGACGATGCCGCGCAGGAACAAATTGCGTTCGGGGTAAGCCATTAAAGCCTTTACAGCACGGTTCGACATCATGCGAAAGTCGGCATGATTAAATATAATTTCGTCGTCAACACGCTTCATCAACTTATAGAAAGCTTCGGCCGAAAGGCGTTTAAACCATGTATCGGTGCGCCGTTCCCTGCGCACACCATACACAATATCCTTACCTTCGTTGATTTGTTGCGCCATATCAATGATGGCATTTTCGTCATCCTGCAGGTCGGCATCGATTGATACCATGGCGTCGCACGTATCAACGCCCTGTTCCATACCTGCCCAAAGGGCATTTTGATGGCCCTCGTTGTGCGACAGTTTCAGTGCACAAACCCTGACATTATTCTTTGCAGCCTCGGTAATCAGCTCCCAGGTGCGGTCCTTGCTGCCGTCATCGACAAGTAAAATACGGGCTTCTGTATCGGCCTCAGCCTTTAAACGCCCGGCCAATACCTGCATACGGACAAGTGTATGGGGCAACACCTCCTCTTCGTTATAACAGGGAATAACGATATTTAGTTTCATAAGCTCAAAGTGTTTATCTTATGATGCAAAGATAATCATTTTCTGCTGACAACAGGCTGGCGGCATCAA
This sequence comes from uncultured Prevotella sp., assembly GCA_938018155.1. Taxonomy (GTDB): domain Bacteria; phylum Bacteroidota; class Bacteroidia; order Bacteroidales; family Bacteroidaceae; genus Prevotella. Next base: position 901 of record CALIIG010000270.1, on the reverse strand, counting down.
ATAATATACAACCCGTCCTTTACGGCATAAAGCATGCCCGGCAAAGTTCCTTTGTGGCGTAATGACGTACAAGGCATATTTCATAAATTTTAAATCTATTGTCTTTGTCTTTGTGAAAATACATTGTACTTTTGCCGCCTATGTTAAGAGTTTTTGCAACGGCTGTATTGCTGTTTTTCATGCACATGGGGCTGCAGGCCCAGAACGATAAGGTCAATCCCGAAGACCGTGATGTGGATATGGACGACCCCACCTTTGTGCCAATGGTGAAGGTGGGCAAGGTAAAGCAGGGACAAGACAGCATACAATACGTTGAGCTTAACAACATTTGGGTTTACCCGCAGCCCAATTTCAGCGATGCAAGCCAGCGTCAGGCCTACAACCGACTTGTGTATAACGTAAAACTTGTGCTCCCCATCGCCAAGGAGGTAAACCGTATTATCATTGAAACGGGCGACTTTTTGGACATGCTTCCCAACAAGCGGGCACGCGATTTGCACATGAAACAGGTTGAGAAAGACATACGAAAGGAATATACGCCGCGCATGAAGAAGCTGACTTATGCACAGGGAAAACTGCTGATAAGGCTGATTTACCGCGAGTGTAACAGTTCATCGTACGAGCTGATACAGGGTTTTCTCGGCCCCATACGCGCCGGATTCTGGCAAACCTTTGCCTTTGTTTTTGGTGCATCGCTTAAGAAAAAATACGACCCCAACGGCGTTGACCGTCTTACCGAGCGCATTGTGCGACAAGTAGAAGCGGGTCAACTATAATCATTTACGCCCTTATGCTGTAAACTTAATTCAATAATGCCTCGTGCATTATTGTGTTAACCTCATTGTCCGACGGCCGTCAGCAGCGCGTACGGCGGCCGTCACACCCATCGTTCGACGACCGT
>CALIIG010000269.1 GCA_938018155.1 uncultured Prevotella sp. | reverse complement strand
CGCAGGCACAGGACAACGCGCAGGCCGCAGCCAAGGGCATGCCCGTAACGCGCGCATCGTTCACCAACGAGCTGGCCCTTCAGGGCCTTACCCCCGCCGACCTGACTGCACAGAAACTTCCCGTGAGCGGTATGCCAGGCACGTGCCTCATTGAGACAACCACTGCGGGCATCGACAACAACGCCCTGCATGCTCCCGCAGCAGCCACGCGTGCCAACATAAAAGGTGAAGGCACCAACATCTTTGCCTCCAGCGACCATTTTGCAACCATCGGTTACCGCGGTACTTCGGAAGCCAGCGTAGCTACTATATCGAGCAAACCATGGTTTCACGATGCCGATACCAAGGCCGACGGTACAATTGTCAGCCCTACATTTTGGTCGTGGTTCCGTCCGTGGGGCAAGTTCTTTGCTGTTTATCCACGTCACGCCGACTATCCCAAACTTAATCTGTCTGCTGACAGTTATACATCAACCCCTTACGTTGACTTTGAAGTGGATCCTGATGTAAAAAAACAGAAAGATTTGATGGTTGCCTGCTCGGGTAAAGTACAGTATACCACTCAGGGTACCGCCCCTACTACCAACCTTAGTTTCATTCATACTCTTACTGCTGTTCGTTTCAAAGTAGGCCAGAACTTATCGTGGGATAAGAAAATCAGCAAGATAGAGATTATTGGTGCCAAAAGCAAGGGACGTTATACACTCCCGACGGACCGTCTTACCCCTACAAATGAGTATGCAAAGGGCTCATGGAGCAATCTCAGTACCCCAGCTACCTTTACCCTCGACGGCCTTAATGTCAGCACCTCTGTTGCTGTAAACAATATCATTATAGGCAAAAACAACGATAATTATACTTTCTATATGATTCCGCAGACGCTCTCGGGCGTAAGTATTAAGGTTAGCTTCACAGATGGTTCAACCCCTATTACAGCCAGCCTCACGGGAGAGTGGAAAGCAGGAACAACCAAGGTATATGCCCTTTCGCAGATTACGTCCAATTGGGAATATGTACTCACTATTAAATCACCAACCCAGCCCGCAGATTATGATCAAACCAATGGTGGATATTATTATGTTACCAGCTATCGCAAAGTAGGCAGTAAGCAGGAACCTGTCAAATGGAAAATAGTAGGCTATCAGGAAAGCACCGACGGTGGCGATACTTGGACTGCACTAAGCGATACCAGACCTGCATGGCTCACGGCACTAAGCTTGGAGAGTGGCGATGGTTATTACACTTCTAATAATGGAACTGCCACACTTCAGAAAGGCATTCTCACCGACAGGCTTACCCCCTACAACAAGGTGCTGCACGATGCTACCCCCAAAGGCAGTCCTGGTTCCTATTACGACCTGTCGGAACACGATTACAAAGGAAACGCAACGGCGCGTAACACCGCCAACTCATATCTGATATCTTCGTCAGGCTATTACAAGATTCCTTTGGTTTATGGAAATGCCATCAAGAACGGTATTGACAATCCACACTCCTATATCAGCAACGTACCAACTGCAAGCTTATCCGGCGATATGAAAAAATACTATTTTCTACCTCATTTTGTCGATCAAAATGATGTCGCCATCGATAACCCGTGGATTACACAAACTCATGGCGGGGCCAATGCTCCCGATGGTGCAAAAATAGTATGGGAAGACTGCAAGGGCATCGTCGAACAGAGCAGCCTTGGCCTCTCTTCTGATGGAAAGTTTGTCCAGTTCCACATCCCGCAGGATAAGATAAGGAACGGCAACGCTGTTATTGCCGTTACAAGGGGCGGAAAGGTAATGTGGTCGTGGCACCTGTGGTTTGCCCACGATGACGAGCTTAATACAATTGCTATTGAAAACAATCAGGGCGTAACCTATAACTTTACCAAGTCGCCCCTCGGCTTTGTCAATCGTAAATGGGAAACAACTTCCTATGACAAGCCGCGTATGGTACGTGTCAAGATTGAACAGACTATTGCCAACAACGGTATCAAACAAACCGGTAATATCGTTATTTCCCAGAAGCCGGGAAGTGTAAGGGAATTCTATTCTACATATTACAGCTGGGGGCGTAAGGATGCGTTTCCTGAGAAGAATGCTTTTGATGGGACTTATTACATAAAGTATGTCACTGATATGAGGTTCATTCATAATGGTATTTTAAATCCTGATACATATTACGGGGGAGGTAACCTCTATATTGACACAGGTGATCATTTCCATTGTGGCTATTTCAATCTTTGGTCGATTGACAATACAGTAGAGAACTTCGTGGCAGCTAAGAATGACAACCCTGTTGTCAAGACTATCTATGATCCCTGCCCTGCCGGCTTTAAAGTGCCTGCTGCTAACGCATTCTCTGGTTTCACAATAGACGGTGAGAATCAGTCCTCAACAGGCAGGAACATCGTTGGTGAATACAACTATGGGTGGACATTTAAATCACACAGCGGCAATAATACAATCTACTTCCCTGCAACAGGTAATCGTTGGAATTCATATGGTATGCCACAATCAGGGCAGAATGGTGCTTATTACACTGCATCAGCAGCTGTTTGGAATGGAGCAATAGGGCTTACCTTTGCATCAGATTGGGTGATGCCAAGAAACTATATCCAGTACATATCGAATGGCTGTGCTATTCGCCCCGTGACAGAATAAACCGGTTGGTTTGAACATTTGTTGGCGGCGACAATCTGCCGGCAAATACATTTTCCCTTTTTACGCTTGGGTAAGTGCCGATAATGCAAAAGCAGTCGGCACACCCGCGTAAAGGGTCAGAAAAAACAAGCGTACGGATGGAAATAAAATTACATACGGGCAGCCGGAAACTTCCCTACGGTTGGAAATAAATTTTAATACGGTTCCCGTAAAATTTCTCTACGGTTAGAAATTTACGGGGAACCGTATAGAAATAAATTTTTCACAAAGAAAAATTTTCGGCGAACCGTATGTAATTTTCAGGCCTCCCTACGCCTTTGGGGAAGAAAGAGGAACAACGGAAGGAACTGTTTAGAAAAGGAATTGAATAACAAGGGGTTAGAGAAATTGAAAAGGCCTGGGAAAGTATAAACTAAAAACACGGCAACAGACTCTGAAAACAAAGAATCTACTTACGGAATAGACGACAGTTCTTTTTTACTTCATATTGATTACTCTTTATTACTTTTAATTCTTTACTCCG
>CALIIG010000268.1 GCA_938018155.1 uncultured Prevotella sp. | reverse complement strand
GTACATTCCGCATTTGCCAGATGTACATTCCGCATTTGCCAGATGTACATTCCACATTTACCAGATGTGCATTCCGTAAAATAGCGAACCGTATCCCGCAGAACGGCAACCCGCATCCCGCAGAACGGGAAGCCGCATCCCGCAGAACGGCGAACCGTATTCCGCAGAACGGCGAACGGTATACCTCTGAAATTCTGTCAGGGAGAAAAAGAGGAGGCGGAAGGTGCACGACATGTGTGAACAATGAACAATCAATATAAATAAGGGAAAATATGAAATTCAGACTTGTTGAAAAGAAAGATCCTACGAGGAACATGGAAAGGAAGTTTTATGCCAATGCCGTGAATCTGGGCATGAAAAACATTTTTGACATTGCCGACCTTATTTCGGGACGGTCGTCGCTGACGCGCGGCGATATTCTCAACGTGCTGAGCAACTTTCTCGACGAGGTTCCGCCGCTGCTCCGCGACGGGTTCAGCGTGCAGCTGGGCGAGCTGGGTACGCTTCGCATGACGCTTTCGAGCGAGGGGGCGGCGGCGAAGAAGGAGTTTCGCGCCGAAAGCATTGCGCCCCGCGTTGTCTTCCGCCCCAGCACGCGCTTCATGAACCGGCTCGCCGGCAACCACTATGAGGCTGAACGCAAGGAAGAGTCTTAAACACGGGGACGCCGGGAGCGTTTGCAAAACTTTTCGGAAAGGACGGGAAGGCTACATCAGCGGGCTGAACATGCGCAGGATGCTTTCCCAGAGAAGCTGGAGAAAGCTGTGTTTTCCGAGCCGGGCGGTTTCGTCAACAAGCACGCTGTGCGCCTCGTCTTCAAGGTAGATACCTTTCAGTCGCAGGGCCATTTCTTTGTCGAAGAAGAAGATGTTCGACTCGAAGTTGTGCTCGAGGCTGCGGAAATCGATGTTCGAGCTGCCCACGGTTGAGATGCTGTCGTCGCATACGAGGAACTTGGAATGGTTGAAACCGTTGTTGTAAAAATATACTCTGGCTCCCGATTGCAGAATTTCCCTTACGTACGACTTGCCTGCCTGGTCGAGCAGACGGGAATCGGTGTGCCGCGGCAACATCAGCCGGACGTCTACTCCCGCCAGTGCTGCCGTCTGGATGGCGAAGAGAACGGGTTCGGACGGCAGAAAATAGGGCGTTTCCATATATACATACCGGCGGGCCGTCAGCAAAACGCGGACGTAGCCCTGCATGATGTCGGGCCACTCGGTAATAGGCCCGCTCGTGACGACTTGCGCCAGACAGTTGTTCGAAAGCGACGGCGAAACGGCGGGATAATAGCGTTTTCCCGAGATAAGCGTGCGGTCGACGAAGTACCAGTCAACCAGAAAAGCGCGCTGAATGCCGTATACGGCCCCTCCCCTGACGAGGATGTGGGTATCGCGCCACGGCCTTCCCGTTCCCTTTACGTAGCGCGTGGCAATGTTCATTCCGCCTATAAAGCCTGCCTTTCCGTCAATAACGATGAGCTTCCGGTGGTTGCGATAGTTCACCTTTGTGGTGAAGGCGGGAAACTTTACGGGCATAAAGGCGTGCACCTCAACGCCGCCGTCGCGAAGCCTTTCCCAAAACGAGTTCCGCACTTTCCAGCACGCCACGTCGTCGTAGATAACGCGAACCTCCACGCCTTGCTGCGCCTTGTCAACAAGCGTGTCGGCTATCAGGCTGCCCAGAGCGTCGTCGTTGAAGATGAACATTTCCACGTGCACGTGGTCTCTGGCCTTGCCAATTTCGTGAATAAGGCTGAGAAAAAAGTCGTGCCCCGACGTATAAATCTCTGCTTCGTTGTCTTTGAAGGGCAGGGCCATGCTCTGGTTCTTGAACAATTGCATCAGCGTGCGGTGCTCTTCGGGTATGCGAAGGTTTCGCTGCTCGGCAAATTCCAGCATCGACCGCTTGGTAAGCTGGTCCAGGCTGCGCTGGCTTATCAGCCTCTCCCTGCGCGTATTCTGTCCGAAAAAGAAATAAATCACGATACCTGCCAGAGGCAGAGCCCACAGCACAAGCACCCAGGCCATCGTTTTTGACGGCTCGCGGTTGTCCATGAGCACCTTTAACATAACGATAATTACGACGAGGGTGTAAAGGCCATACAAAGTCCAGTGCAGGTATTCCATTTGTTATTGTATTATCCAACGGGCGTCATAACGCCGGCCAAACATCGCCAACGCTATCTTATTCCTATCATTTTGTGCGTTTGTAAGCTCAGTCTCCACCCGGGATGGGCCTGCAGATAGCTTATGCAGCGGGCGAGGAGGGTTCGGTTCTTCGCCGTGTTGCCCGTGTCCAGAGGCTGCAGAAAGTAATGGTCGGCGGTTATTCCGTGCGTGCTTACCGGCTGCACGCCGTCGAAAAGCACTTTTAATTCGTTGCAATGCCTGACGGTAACGTGTTCCTTCGGCGACACCGTGAGCCAGTTGATACCGCGCGGAGGCTCGTGCGTTCCGTTGCTTTCCATCGCGATAAAGGCAAAGCCTGCCGCATGAAGTGCGTCGACAAGAGCCTCGTCGGCCTGCAGCGACGGTTCGCCGCCCGTCAGTACAACCATCGGCATACTGGTGTCGTTGCTCTGTGCTTCTGCCTTTTTCGCGCTGACAATATCCAGTGCACGTTTAACAATATCGGCATCTTGCATCTCCTCATAGTGCGAAAAGCGGGTATCGCAGAAGCTGCAACGCAGGTTGCATACGCTGAAACGTATGAACAATGCGGGCCGCCCGGTGTTGAATCCTTCGCCCTGAAGCGAGTAGAATATTTCGTTAATCTTCTTCATAAATGGCTGTGTTCCCTTCCGTTTCCTGCACGCTCGCCCTGTAACATGAGGGTATAAGGTCAACAATCCAGCGCGCAATGTTTTCGGCCGTGGGGTTGAAAGGCAGCACGTCGTTAAGCTCGTGATGATCCAGCCGGCCCTGAATAAGCTCCTTGATATGTCCGAAGTCGGCTACCATTCCGTTTTCGTCGAGTTCGCGCGCTTTGCAAAACACGGTTATCCGCCAGTTGTGTCCGTGCACCCTTGTGCACTTGCTTTCGTATGTTAACGTAAGATGGTGGCTGGCCGATACGTCTAATGTTTTCTGAATATAATACATTTTGTGTTTATTTTATTGTGTATAGGTTCGGGTGTCAGGCAGCAAGCCTGCCGGTATCATGCCGCAGTTGCGCCAGTATAATAAGGTATGCCTGCCTGCATCATGCTGCAGTTGCACCAATATAATAAGGTGTAACTCCTGCCGTGGCGTCATACAATAATATTGCTGCCGAGCTTTCGGGCCAGCTTATTGCGCATATTCTGCAGGTCTCTGTATTCAGCCATCAGTGCCTGCAGCCTCTGCATGTCGGTTGCCGCCTGTGCCATCTGCGCCTGAAGCTCCTTGAGATGCTTCTCCACATAATCCATACGGAAGTCGGTTAACAGGTGATCGACCTGCATGCGCAAGGCTTCTGTTTCGTTTATTTCGCGCTGGCGGTCGGCCTCTTCGTTCCTGGGGCCGTTGTCGTGCCGGGGTGTAACATGATACTCTTCGGCCGCAAGCGATGTCGACAGCCGGCTGACGTCAATGTCATTGTGGTGCAGAAACCAGCTCTCGGCCTTGAAATCGGGGTCGCTGCTCTTCTCTGCAGCTTCTTCCAGCATGCGGTTAAACAGCTCGCTTCCCAGCGTAAGATTATCGGCTGCCAGATTATAACTGATAAACTGTGCGACGGAAACGTCATGCAATTGTCCGCTTTCGTCTTCCACCCCCCGCATGATAATGCGTTCGCCGTGGCGCACAACCATCTGCATTAACAGGTATTCAACCTTTGTGGCCTGCTGCTGAAAGCCGGCCGTCTGCGCCATTGGGTTGCTGCCGTTGCCGGCTCCGGTGCCCGTGGTTTCAGCCTGTCGCGGTTGCGTTGACGTTCCCGAGTGCCGCTCTCTTATAAACGCATTCATCTGGTTGATGAGGGTAGCCTCGCTCAATTTCATGCGCTGGGCGCAATCATGTATGTATGTATCTCTCAGAATCTGGTTCTGAATGAACGATATGCTTTCCACAATCGAGTTGATGGCGTCGGCCCGTTTCTTCGGGTCGGTTTCGTTTTTAAGCAGCAAATCGGTTTTGAACTGTATAAAATCGGCCTGATTGCTTTCAATGTATTCGGTAAATTCGTCGGCCGTGTGTGTGCGTGCGAACTCGTCAGGGTCTTTTCCTTCAGGCAGCAGAAGCACCTTGAGGTTCATGCCTTCCGACAGCAGCATGTCGGTTCCGCGCAATGCTGCATGAATGCCGGCGGCGTCGCTGTCGTACAGCAGCGTGATATTCGACGTGAAACGGTGCAGCATATGTATCTGGTGCAGGCTGAGAGCGGTGCCGCTGTTGGCCACAACGTTCTCAATGCCACACTGGTACATGGCAATAACGTCGGCCTGCCCTTCAACCATAAACACCCTGTCGTCGCGTGCAATGGCCTTTTTGGCCTGCCATATTCCGTAAAGTTCGTGGTCCTTGTGGAAAATATCGCTGTCGGGAGAATTGACATATTTCTGGTTAACGCCTTTGGTACGCGAGTCCAATACACGCGCCGTAAAGCCCACAATCTTGCCGCTTACGCCCGTCCAGGGGAAAATAACGCGTCCCGCATAGCGGTCAATCAGCTCGCCACGGTCGTTTTTATAGCATATGCCCGTGGCGGTAAGATAGTTCTCTTTGTAACCTTTGGCCAGTGCTTCACGCCCTAAGGCATGGCGGTCGGTGAGGTCGAAGCCCAGATTAAACTTCTTAATCACGTCGTCGCGAAAGCCCCGCATACGAAGATATTGCATGCCAATAGCCAGTCCGTCGGCATGATTGTGGAGCAAATTCTCAAAGTAACCGCAAGCCCACTCGTTGATAATGAACATCGATTCGCGCTGGCTCTGTTCCTCTTTCTCGCGGTCAGTCAGTTCGCGTTCGTGTATTTCTATATGATATTTGTTCGCCAGCCATCGCAAAGCCTCCACATAAGTCATCTGCTCATGCTCCATAATGAACGATATTGAGTTCCCGCCCTTGCCGCAACCAAAGCAGTGACACATGCCGCGTGCGGGCGACACGTAGAACGACGGCGTTTTTTCGTTGTGGAAAGGACAAAGCCCTTTGTAGTTCGAGCCCGACTTTTTCAGCGTGACAAACTCTGATACGACGTCAACAATGTTGGCCGCATCTTTAATTTTTTCAACAGTCTGGTGGTCTATCATATTTGCAAAGATAGTGCTTTTTTGGTGAGTTCCTGATGTCATAAAGTCAAAAAAGTAATGCCTTAATGGTGGTTTAATATGATTATTATGGTGTTTTCGTTCTGTCATTATGGTGCAACGCTCACCGTTCGACGGCTGTCAGCAGCGCGTACGACGGCCGTCATACCCATTGTTCGACGGTCGCCGTACGTGCTGCTGACGGCCGTCGAACGATGACCTTTATTCCCGTTTCCAATATCATAAAGGCCGTGAACGATGATGATAACCGGCGTAATGCAATAGCTATAAGCGTGTTATCCTGCAAGCCAACTGTTATGCAGCCATACCGGTATACGAAATATGTCACCATGCGGTGAATATAACTTTACATAAAGCCAAATATCATCAGGAAACAAAACAGCCTGTTGCACAAACCCTGTCTTTTGTGCACAAACACCTTGTTTTTGTGCATTTTGTTTGGCTGCAAAGCAAAATGTTAGTAAATTTGCCCGTCATTTGGTAGTAAAAGAGATCATAATTATATCATTTGTTTATGAAATTGAATATCGTTGTACTTGCCAAGCAGGTACCAGACACACGAAATGTGGGTAAGGATGCCATGACGGCCGAAGGCACTGTCAACCGTGCCGTCCTGCCTGCCATCTTTAATCCGGAGGACTTAAACGCCCTGGAGCAGGCTCTTCGCATCAAGGACCTCGACCCGGATAATATTCATGTGGGCATCGTTACGATGGGCCCTCCCCGCGCAGGCGAAATTATCCGCCAGGGACTCTATCGCGGAGCCGACCGCGGATGGCTGTTGACCGACCGCAAGAGTGCCGGTGCCGACACGCTAGCCACCTCTTATTTTCTGAGCAAGGCTATTGAAAAGATTGACAAGGAGGTTGAACACGTCGACATCGTATTGGGTGGTCGTCAGGCCATCGACGGCGATACGGCGCAGGTTGGCCCGCAGGTGGCTCAGAAACTGGGCCTGAATCAGGTTACCTACGCCGAGGAAGTGTTGAAGGTTGAAGACGGAAAGGCAACTATCCGCCGCCATATTGACGGAGGTGTGGAAACGGTAGTGGCTCCGCTTCCCGTTGTTATCACCGTTAATGGTTCGGCAGCACCTGCCCGCCCTTGCAACGTAAAGCGCGTGTTTAAATACAAGTATGCTACATGCCCCATGGAACGAAAGGGTGATGAGCCCTGGGCAGAGCTGTACGAGGCACGCCCATGTCTGACGCTCGGACAATGGAGTATTGCCGACTGTGGTGCCGATTACGAGCAGTGTGGACTGGCAGGATCGCCTACAAAAGTAAGCGCAGTGAAGAACATTGTATTTCAGGCAAAGGAAACCACTACGCTGTCAGGGTCTGACAATGACGTTGAGAGCCTTGTGAAAGAATTGTTGGATAAAAACATTATTGGCTAATCAAGAGATATGAATAACGTATTTGTTTATTGCGAAATAGAGGGTACAACCGTTCAGGAAGTATCGCAGGAGCTTCTCACCAAGGGTCGTAAGCTGGCCAATAAATTGGGTGTTGACCTCGAGGCTGTTGTTGCAGGCAGCGGCATTAAAGGCAAGGTTGAAGACCAAATACTGCCTTATGGCGTTGACAAATTGTTTGTTTTTGACGGTGATGGCCTTTTTCCCTACACGTCAGCACCCCATACCGATATTGTCGTAAAGCTCTTTAAGGACGAACAACCACAGATAGCTCTCATGGGTGCTACGGTGATAGGGCGCGACCTTGGGCCAAGAGTGTCGGCCGCATTGACCTCTGGACTGACGGCCGATTGCACGCAATTGGAGATTGGCGACTACGACGACAAGAAGAATAACCGCCATTATGAGAACATGCTTCACGCCATTCGTCCCGCATTCGGCGGCAATATCGTAGCAACAATTGTCAATCCTGACCACCGCCCGCAGATGGCAACCGTTCGTTCGGGCGTCATGAAGAAGGCCCTTTATGAAGGTAAAGCCAAAGGCGAAGTGGTGTATCCGAAGGTTGACGACTATGTATCGGCAATGTCTTATGCCGTGCAGGTAATCGACCGTCACGTGCAACCGTCGAAGAATAACCTCAAGGCGGCTCCCATCGTAGTGGCCGGAGGTTATGGCGTAGGCTCGAAAGAGGGTTTCGATATGCTTTTTGAGTTGGCCAAAGAATTGCATGGAGAGGTTGGCGCAAGCCGCGCAGCGGTTGACGCCGGCTGGGTAGATCACGACCGACAAGTGGGGCAAACCGGTGTAACCGTGCACCCGAAGGTTTACATTGCCTGCGGAATTTCCGGACAAATCCAGCATATTTCCGGCATGCAAGACTCGGGAATCATCATCTCTGTCAACAGCGATCCTGATGCTCCCATCAATGCAATAGCCGACTATGTGATTAACGGCACAGTGGAGGACGTCGTTCCGAAGCTCATTAAATATTATAAGCAGAACACGAAATAACCATGGTAGACGTAAAGAAATTACAATATTATCTGAACAGTCCTCTCATGAAGAGGATCGTTGAGCTCAAGGAGAGAGACTATACAGAGAAGGATCAGTTTGACGATGCACCCGTAAACTACGATGATGCCATCGAAAACTATAAGCGTCTGCTTGATATTACCGACGATGTTTCGCGCAATATCATCGAGCCTAACTCTGAAAGCGTTGACCAGGAAGGCCCTCATCTCGTTGACGGACGCATGGTATATGCGAGCAAAACTTTCGAAAACCTCGAGGCTACACGTAAGGCAGGCCTCTGGGGTATTAGCATGCCGCGTCGCTTTGGTGGATTAAATCTGCCCATCACTGTGTTCTCAATGTTGTCAGAAATCGTCTCTGCGGCCGACTCAGGCTTTCAGAATATATGGAGCCTTCAAAGCTGTATTGACACCCTTTACGAGTTTGGCTCACCCGAACAACAGGCTAAATACATCCCCCGTATTTGCGCAGGGGAGACGATGTCCATGGATTTGACCGAGCCAGATGCGGGTTCTGACCTGCAGCGTGTGATGCTGAAGGCTACACAGGACGCCGACGGAACATGGCGTTTGAACGGTGTAAAGCGATTCATTACGAACGGAGATTCGGACATTCACCTCGTCCTTGCGCGCTCAGAAGCCGGTACACGCGACGGCCGCGGCCTGTCAATGTTCATCTATGACAAGCGCGACGGTGGAGTAGATGTACGTCATATCGAAAACAAACTGGGCATACACGGCTCGCCTACTTGCGAATTAACCTATAAGAATGCCAAGGCAGAGCTTTGCGGAAGCCAGCGATTGGGCCTGATTAAGTACGTAATGAGCCTGATGAATGGTGCACGTTTGGGCATCGCTGCGCAAAGCGTTGGTCTTGAACAAGAGGCTTATGACCAGGCCGTTTCGTATGCAAGGGACCGCGCCCAGTTCGGAAAGAAGATTATAGAGTTTCCTGCAGTGTACGACATGCTGTCGCGCATGAAGGCAAAAATCGACGGCAGCCGTACGGTTTTATATCAGACTTCTCGCTACGTTGATATTTACAAGACCCTCGAAGACATCTCACGCGAGCGCAAACTTACGCCTGAAGAGCGTCAGGAACTGAAGAAATACAGTCGTCTTGCCGATGCTTTCACACCGCTTAGCAAGGGTATGGCTTCAGAGTTTGCGAACCAGAATGCCTACGATTGCGTCAGCGTTCACGGCGGTTCGGGCTTTATTATGGAGTACAAGGCACAGCGATTGATGCGCGATGCCCGCATTTTCTCCATCTATGAAGGCACTACACAGCTTCAGGTTGTGGCAGCTGTCCGTTACATTACCAACGGAACCTACCTCAATATCATGCAGGAAATGCTCGAAACCGAGGTGGCAAGTGACCTCAAAGAGCTCAAAAAGCGCGTGAATCGCTGTGTAGAACTCTATGCCGAAGCGATTGAAAAGCTGAAGAATGACGACGATCAGGACGAACATGACTTCCTTGCACGTCGCCTCTATGACATGACAGGATACATCGTTATGGCATTAATGTTGCTGGATGATGCTACCAATTGTCCTGAAGAATTTACGCAAAGTGCCCATGTTTTCGTGCGTATGGCTGAAGAAATATGTGTAGGTGCTCATGCCTATATCATGAATTTCAGTGCCGATGCCCTCGAAAATTTTAAGGCTTAATAACGTTATTTGCCTGTTCTGAAACTGTTTTTCCAAACTATTGGCGTAGAAAAGGCATATTTCAGACGGCGAAAATTAAGAGCCTCTCTCCAAGGCGGAGGGAGGCTTTATTACATTTAACCACACATTTTACATGAAATCGCTTCGCGAAATATATCGTATTGGCAAAGGCCCATCGTCGTCACACACCATGGGTCCTCACAAAGCCTCGCAGATTTTCCTGCGTCTTCATCCCGGGGCACGGTCGTTCAGGGTGACGCTTTACGGCAGTCTGGCCGCCACAGGACGCGGTCATATGACCGACATTGCCATACGCGAAGTACTCGAAAAGCGAGCATCTGTCGAGATAGTATGGAAGCCTTCGGTCTTCCTTCCGTTCCATCCCAACGGCATGACTTTCGAAACCTTTACCTCTGATACGCCTGATGGTGAGCCGTCGGCGTCGTGGACGGTTTACTCTATTGGCGGCGGAGCTCTCTCCGAAGGCGATAAACCTGCCGGCTATCTTACCGAAACAAAGGATATTTACGAGCTTACCCATCTGGTTGACATACAGAAATGGTGCGACGATACAGGCCGGGCCTATTGGGAATACGTTCAACAGACTGAAGATTCCTCACTTTGGGACTACCTTAGTACGGTGTGGGCGGCTATGCGTGAAAGTGTAGAGCGTGGCGTAAATCATGAGGGACGCCTGCCCGGACCGTTGAATTTACAGCGCAAAGCTCCCATATATTATGTGAAAGCGCAGGGTTATAAGACCACATTGCAGACGCGTGCGCTGGTCTATGCCTACGCATTGGCCGTGAGTGAAGAGAATGCTTCGGGCGGCATTATTGTTACAGCACCTACCTGTGGCAGCTGTGGGGTGTTGCCTGCCGTGCTGTATCATCTGTGGAAAGGGCACGGATTCTCCGAGCGTCGCATCCTGCACGCGCTGGCTACTGCAGGTTTAGTGGGCAACATTGTAAAAGAAAACGCCTCCATTTCAGGTGCCGATGTAGGCTGTCAGGGTGAGGTTGGCGTAGCCTGTGCCATGGCATCGGCCGCCATTTGTCAGCTTTTTGGTGGTAGTCCGGCCCAAATTGAGTATGCCGCAGAGATGGGATTGGAGCACCACCTCGGCATGACGTGCGACCCAGTATGCGGTTTAGTGCAGATTCCATGCATTGAACGCAACGCCTTTGCCGCAACACGCGCGCTCGATACCAACTTATATGCTGCCTTCTCTGACGGCAAACACCGTGTAAGTTTCGACCGTGTGGTGGACGTTATGAAGCAGACTGGTCACGACTTGCCGTCGCTTTACAAGGAAACCGGCGAGGGCGGGCTTGCTGCTTCGCCCGATTTTGTGCACGAAACCGAATAAAAACAGTCTTCTCTTTTCGTTATGATTAAGAACAAAAAACGTGTTTCCCACTCCGTAATTCTTCAGGCAACCCTATTGCTGTTGCCTGTAACGTCGGCCTTTTTTGCCGGTTCATGCCGTATGGCTCCAAAGGATAATCCCGGCGATACCGTTGCATCGGCCGAGTTTTATCCGCCTGATACTACACAAATTAACCGTCATCGTAAGCCCGACAGCACCGCCGTGGCTCAGCGTGCCGACAGTACCGACATCTTCTATGTGGGCGAAGGGTCTACCCGTCGCGAGCTGCAGTTGGTGAGTTATCCCAGCCGTCGCGATACCGTTGTGCGCTTCAAGGCCCGCCATATTCGTGTAGAGGGCAGGGCCGATGTGGGTAGTGTTGTAAGAATTACGTTGTGGGCATCGCATCGTGGCGACACCGTTGTGAAAGAAGTTAAGGTTATACCTGCCCAAAATATTACACCTACGCCTTAGCAGTTTTGCGCCTGCGACGCTTCTTCTGCCCACCGTCAGGGTTTACTTTCTCCATGGCATCGAGCATAATCTCCTGTTTATGGCGCATGTAAACGTGCACACAGAACGGTTCTTCGGCCATCAGGTCGAGCAGATTTTCCTTTTGCAGGTAAGCCATCCAAAGGTCTTTGTAACGCTCTTCCAGCAGTTCGGCCGTGCGTTTGTTCTGACTTTGCAGCGTCTTTGTTTTCTCAAGCAGTTCGGGTATTTGCGCTTTCAGCCCGGCAGCAAAGTAGTCTGCGCTCCGTTTTACGCGCAAAAGAAAGGCCTCCGAGTGCATGTCGGTTACTGACGTATGGCGTATTACCGTCAGCCATTTGTAGGCAACGTCAATCACTTTCGTTTTTATATTCTGCAAAACCAGCTTATGAAACAGCGTCAAACGCGGGTACGAACGAAAGTGTTCCAGCAGCACGCGGTTCAGTGTTTGCTGTGCATTATATATGTCAGCAAAGTTAAACATATCCAACAGTTGCGTGCGGTAGTATTCTTCCTTTAGTTCGGGTAGTTGCCCGATGCTCTCTTCGGCAGCCCGTTGCTGTCGCGAGATATAGTCGGAAACACGCCCGTCATTGATAATTCCGTCTTCGTTGATGGGCGATGCCAGCACAAGGCCTTCCAAACTCTTGCACCGGCTCAGTGCCACATAAACCTGACCGGGTGCAAACGAGCGTGCAGCGTCGATGATGGCATGCTCAAATGTAAGTCCCTGACTTTTGTGAATGGTGATGGCCCACGCCAGTCGGAGCGGATATTGGCGGAATACACCCTGCACCTGCGGCTCGATAACCTTTGTCGACGGGTTGATAACGTATCGCGTATTCTCCCATTCCTGCTGTTCAACCTTAATGTCTTCGTTGTCGCCCGGGCACCTGACGGTTATCCCGTCGTTGCTGATTGACGTGATGTGGCCGATGCGGCCGTTATAGTATAAGTGCCTGCCCGATGCATCGTTCTTAATAAACATAACCTGTGCACCAGCCTTTAGGGTTAGCCGTTCTTCGGCAGGGTAGTTCTGTGAAGGAAATTCTCCCTTTACTTCAGCGGTAAAAACTATGCTGCGGCCGGGCAGTTTTTGCAGCTCATTCTCGTTATAGCTGTCAGCCATACGGTTGTGTGTGGTCAGCCTGATGTACCCATCTCCGGGCCGGGGAATAAACAAAGGCTTGCAGCGGCGGTTCAGAAGCGACAGGTCTTCTGGCGTAGGGTGCCCGTCACGAATATGATTTAGTATCGTGATAAAGGTCTCATCCTGTTGCCTGTACACGCGCGTGAGCTGTATGGTAACATAGTTTATTTGTTGCAAAGCTTTTGAACCGAAGAAGTAGGGCGTGCTATAGTAGTTGCGTAATATCTCTTCATCGCGGGGCGTTACAACGGGCGTGAGCTGCTGTAAGTCGCCAATCATCAGCAGTTGCACGCCTCCAAAGGGTTGCGTAGCATCGCGATAGCGGCGCAAAACAAAGTCGACGGCATCAAGTAAATCGGCTCTTACCATCGAAATTTCGTCAATCACCACCATGTCTACCGACCGTATGATGCGGCGTTTCTCCTTACTAAAGTCGTAGCGGTCGCGTATAGCAGCTCCCGGAACATACGGCGTGAGGGGCAGTTGAAAGAACGAATGGATGGTAACCCCGCCGGCGTTGATGGCCGCCACACCTGTCGGTGCAACCACAATCATGCGTTTTGACGAGCGCTCCTTAACGGTTTTGAGGAACGTTGTCTTGCCCGTGCCGGCCTTTCCCGTCAGGAAAATGCTCGTGCCTGTGTGCTCAACAAACTCCCATGCTGTTGCCAGCTCCTTGTTATGTTCCATGTTTTTGGTGTGTACGATGTTGGGCAGACGGGTGCAGTGGGGTAGTAGCGTGTGCGGTCTGCTTAGTGCAAAGATACTCTTTTTTCGCGAAAGATGGTGTCTTTACGTCGCCTTTGCATGGTTGTTGTGTGGGCTTGGTTCTCCTTTTGTGTCTTGAGCGTGATGATATGGCGGCCGTCAACAAGTGCGTACCACGGCCGCCGTACTTTCGCCCGCAGCGCGTTATGGTATAATTTTTTCAATCTTGGGAATTAAAGAAAAAAGCTTACGCCGTAGACCAGCGGTTGCATGGCCGACAGGCCTTACAGATATAGGATAATCATGCGCGCTCCACACGGTAGAGCATACTCATGGCTGCGTAATTGGTTGCGGGGCGACCCCTCTGGGGTCGATACATACTTGTACATTCGCTATCCCCGCATCACTTGCTCCACAAGCTGATACGGGGTTATTGAAAGGTGAAGCCTCCGGCTTCATGACACAGTGGAGCAGTGAAGACAGACAAAATTTTCCGGTT
>CALIIG010000267.1 GCA_938018155.1 uncultured Prevotella sp. | reverse complement strand
CGACGGCCCGGTATTGTCATTTGATACCTACAACAAGCAGCTGCACGACTTCGCTACGCCCAACAACGACAGCAATGTAGGCAAGGGAGGCGACTTCGAATTTGTGATTGATTCGATAGGTGACGACCTTATTAAGGTACACGGCAACCGTAATCAAAACACCATGTACCTGCGTAAGCTCACCGAACCCGCTGCAAATTATATTGCAAAGGTTGAACAAACGGCTGCCCAATTCGGCCTGGCTTTTGCTACCGGCACGCTTGCAGGCCAGAACGTACAGCTGCAATTCGACCGCGACAGCCGCCAGGTTCTTATCAGCGACGGCACTAATGAGGTGCAAACAAGCTACTGCGTTACAGCCAACGGCATCCGTTTCTTCGAGCCTGTAACCTTAGGCGGCAATACCGTTTCAGAACTGACATACAGCGACAACAACCTTTCCCTCACCGGAAACAACAGTCAGCTGGCCGGCATTTACGACCCGTCTATCATCACACGCATCATTGGCGGCATCGGTTCCGACGATAACGCCTTTTCGCGTACGCTGAACAACCTGCCCCATCTCGACCAGTTCAACATCACAACATCGGCAAGCTGGCTTACCGCTACAGCGTCAGGCTCGAGCCTTCAGCTGTCAGCAACCGCCAACACTACGGGCGATGCACGTTCGGCAGAGGTTACCGTGGCAAGCAAATCAGCACCTGATGTAAAGTCAACATTTACTGTATCACAAATAACCCAGACCGACATCATCGGCCATTACCAGTTTATTTATGTCAACAGCGATAACCAAAGAGTAAAAACTACTGCCGAAATTGCACCGAATGGCAGTGCTCTGAAGCTCGTCGTCAAGACAAAAATGCTGGGTGGCAATTACACACTCACCTTCCCTGCCAAGTTCGATCAGGCTACCGGTTCGCTGGCAATACAGGCAGGTATGCCTATTTACAACCAGCAGTTAACGCTTCAAAATTCGTCAGGTCAGCCCATACAGGGCTACATGGTAAGCGCATTCTCATTTGGTGACGGCTATCTCTCATACCGCAATACGGTTTACGGACTCATGCCTTTCAGCCACGACGATACCAACGGCACCTATGCACAGCTGGGTAATATGAAGTTCCCGCAGAATATCGGCAACTATGCCATAGACGGATTAGTTATCTATTTCGCGAAAGTTCAGAACCCAACGTCGCGAGACGACACTTACGGCATGATTGACGAATGGAAGAACTGCACCCTCATTAAGACAACACCATAAGGAGGTGCCAAAGTAAGCTTCCTGATGTCAGAGGCTGCCAGACCGGTGAAAAGCCCTTCACATTTCAAAAGTTTTAAAAATTACTTCATTAAAAAATAAAGTATAGCCTTATGAAAAAAATAATAAGCGTGCTGGCTTTTGCCATCTCTGCCTTTGCCATCGTTGCCTGCAGCGACGATGACAATGCAGGCAGCCAGTACGAAAAAAAGTCGGATATTGCCATCACGGCGTCAAACTTAAACTTCTCGGCCAAAGCCGACACGGGCAGTGTAACCTTTACAGCTCCCGCAACCGCTACGGTACGCCTCAGCTCTTCGTGGGCAACGGCTACCGTTGAAGGCAACAAGGTAAAGGTAACGGTGAAAGAGAACAACAGCATTGAGGGCCGTGCCACCCAGCTTACCATCCTTAGCGGCACCGACTCGGCGAACGTAACCATCCAGCAGCTGGGCATGAACTACGAGTATAACGGCCGCCATCTGTTTATCTATAACGACTCGGCGCGCAACGTTTCCTACCCCATCGTTGACGAGGGAGCCAACGTTCAGCTCTCTTCAAGCGAAAGCTGGGCCGTTCCTACCCTCAGCAACGGCAAGGTTGATGTGGCTGTTGCCAAAAATACCGACGGGCATATCCGTCAGGCCAAGCTTTATATCGAAGCCGGACCGTACAAGGATACCATTCAGGTTATTCAGGGCGAACTGAAGGATATTGTAGGCAAGCAGTTCCGTTTCACAGGCTACGACCTGACGCTGGCCACAAGTTCCACACGCAACATCAAAGAGCTGTATGCCGAAATACAGACTAAGGTTGTTACCGATGCACAGGGAAACCCGTTCCTCGAGTTCACCGACGCCGACAAAGGATGGCTGCTTCCTATCGACTTTAACCAGAAAACGCTCTCATTCGACGTCAATGCCGGCGAACTGATGGGGATGTATTATCATCGCTACTTTGTTTATTCGTCAGTCATCGATTACAGATATTACAAGCAGTTCCAGCAGAACAACCTGCTCCCCTACTTCTCATTACCGGGTGCCGGTCTCTCAATGACGGCTGTTCTCGGCTATTACGACAATATAGGAACCGTAGCACAGTTCGTCGACAACGAGCGTAACGATGCCCTGATCAAGCAGCTTACCGATGACAAAACGGCTACATACGTGGCCAATATCTTTGCTGCGACGGTATTTGACAAGAAGTGGGACCTTCCGAATCGCGTAAAACCGAACCGCACCGGCGACCTGATGATGTACGTCGAGCCTGTTATGATTGAGGGCGTTGTAGGCTCAAGTGCCAAGCGTGCTCTCTCTGAGCCTGTCAAAAAACAGAACGTCAGCTCATCCCTGCTTCGCAGTCCGGAACACAAATTTCCAACTGTCAGGCCCCGTTTCTAAGGTAAACTTGTCATAACACAAAGCCGTTGCTTCGGTAACGGCACAATAAAGTCCCCGCCTCGTCCGCATAGTGTGACGAGGCGGGGATTGTTTTTTCGTTGTTTTGCTGCCGTAATTACACAGTGGGCAAAGGCTCTGTGTAAGAACAGCAACTCAATATAACATCCGCTTAATCACTGATTGTTCTTTATCTTCCTGCCTTAAACATCAGGAATAATGACGGGCTGCTTCTTTCCTGGCAGTTTCAAACGCTTAAAGTAACGTCTTAACTCCCTCTACCTCCTTAACTCCTGACTCCTAAACAAACCCCTGCTTTCCTCGCCGCACGGCCGACATCCCCTCCTTCGGAGGGGCTTGGGGAGGCTACTCTTTGTACAGCAGATACGGCTTTCGCGCTTTTTTGAACTCGTCAACATCGCGTTGCCAGCGGAGGCTGATTTCGTCAGCCGAGGCACCCTGTTCAATCATCGTACGCACATAAGGCACGCCAATGAGCTTCTCAAAGAAAGAAGTGAAGAAGCTGTCGCCCGTGCCGAGGTTGCGATAAGCCTCAATAAGATAGGAAAGGTCGAGCTTACGACGCCATATTTCTTTGTCAGAGAGGTGCGAAAGGTCACGTCCAAAGCACCGCTTACCGAGCTGCGGAGGGTTCTTTGCCCCCGGCATGCTCTCGGGCGTAAAGCTGTATGTGTAGCCCTTCATGTCGGGGTGGCCGAACTGTTGGAACGGTTTTGTTGTGCCCCGGCCCAGGCTTACGTCAGTGGCTTCGAAATAACAGAGCGAGGGATAGAGGTAAACGGCCGTCATATCGGGCAGGTTCGGCGACGGTGCTACGGGCAGACGGTAGCGCGTTTTATGGGTATAGCCCTTGCAGGTAACCACTTTCAGCGGGCACTTCGCACCGTCATCGAGCCATCCCTGCCCGTTAACCATCTGTGCAAGCTCGCCCAGGGTCATGCCGTGGACAACGGGAATGGGCAGCCCTCCCACGCCCGACTTGTAGCGCATGTCCAGCAACGGGCCGTCGACATAGAAGCCGTTGGGATTGGGACGGTCCAGAACCACCATCAGTTTATTATAGCGGGCGCACTGGTTCATGAGGCGAACCATGGTGACGTAGTAGGTATAGAAACGAAGTCCTACGTCCTGAATATCAGTGATAACCACGTCAACGCCGGCCATCGTGACCGAATCGGGTACGCCTCCCCTGCTGCCATACAGCGAAACAATGGGCACACCGGTCTGCGTGTCAACGCTGCTGGCCACGTGTTCGCCCGCATCGGCCGTGCCGCGAAAACCGTGTTCGGGCGAAAAAATGGCCACCACGTTCACGCCGTGACGCAGCAGCAGGTCGAGCGTCATGAGGTGCGAGCCGTCAGGCTGCACAATGATGCCCGTCTGGTTTGAGAACAGAGCCACGCGCCTGCCCTTGAGCAGGGGCAGGTATCGGGCTGTACGGGCCGCCCCTACCAGCACGCGCGACGAGGCGTTAAGGGCAACAGCAACGACAAAAAAGATAAGAAAAATCAGTCGGCGCATAGGTGTTTTTGTTTTAATGACGCCATGCAACTACCGTGCCGGCATGGCCTCCTGCAAAGAATTACAGTGTAATATTACCTGTTCGGGCGGCGCAACAGCATCAGTCCGAGGAACGTAAACAGGGCGTTGAAGATGAGAAGCTCATAGCTGAACTTGTATCCGCCGAACCATTGCTCCGAGTGTGTCTGCAGAATATAGCACAGCACGGGAGCCGCAATGGCCACGAGGGGCACGTAACGGTCGCGCACTTTCCATTTCATGACGATGCCGAAGGTAAACAAGCCCAGAATAGGCCCGTAGGTATAGCTGGCCAGGATGTACACGGCATCGATGACGCTCGAGTTGTTCAGCAGGCCGAAGACGTAGATTACAGCGGCCATCATTACGGCCATTCCTACGTGAACGCGCTTGCGGACGGATGCCAGCCGGCGGTCATCGTTCACTTTTTTGTCGGCACCCAGAATGTCGATGGTGAACGATGTGGTAAGAGCGGTGAGGGCCGAACCCGCTGCCGAGTAGGCCGATGCGAACAAACCTACGATAAACAGCACGCCAACCACCACGGGAAGATAGTGGCTTGTGGCCACGGCGGGGAACAGTTTGTCGCCCGTTTCGGCAATTCCCGCGCTGCCTGCAAAGGCATAGAGCTGCACGCCGAGCATGAGGAAGAGGAAGATAACCACCGTCTGGGCCATCACACTCAATACCATATTCTTCTGCGATTCGCGCGAATTGCGGCAGCTCAGGTTGCGTTGCATCATGTCCTGATCGAGGCCGGTGGTGGCAATGAGTGTAAAAATGCCTGCCAAAAACTGTTTGAAGAAGTATCGCTTGTCGTTCACGTCGTCGAAGAAAAACACGCGGCTCATGTCGCTTTCAGAGATATTCCGCACCATCTGTCCGAGCGAAAGGTTCATCTCTTTCGAAATAAACAGGATGGAAAGCACCACCGAAAGCACCAGGCATACGGTTTTCAGCACGTCGGTCCACACAATACTTTTCACGCCTCCGCGAAAGGTATACAGCCACACCATGGCCACGGCCAGCACCACATTAAGCACAAAGGGCAGACCCAGAGGGTCGAAAACCAGCAGCTGCAGCGTTAAACACACCAGAAACAGGCGCACGGCGGCACCCAGCATCTTCGATATAAAGAAGAACCATGCGCCGGTTTTGTACGAGCGCAGGCCAAACCTGTCTTCCAGATACTGATATACCGACACGAGGTTCATCCTGTAGAACAGCGGCACCAGGATAAAGGCGATGATAAGCTGGCCCACTATAAAGCCCATCACCATTTGCATATACGAGAAGCCCTTTTCCTGAACCATGCCGGGAACCGACACAAATGTCACGCCCGATATGGGCGCGCCAATGGTGGCTATGGCCACGATGTACCAGGGCGACTTGCGGTTTCCGACGAAGAAACCGGCGTTGTCGGCCTTGCGGCCCGAAATATACGAAACGAGAAACAGCAGCCCGAAGTAGGCCGCAATGGTGGCAATGATAATCGCTGGACTCATAAATTCTTCAATATAGGTTCGTGCAGGCAAAGGTATTGTTTTTTATTGAAACCTCGTGCACAAAGTTAAAAATATACCATAGAAAGCTGAAAAATGACAGATAACGAAAGTTTCGGCCCGACAGAACACGCGCAACACACGCCCTACTACCCCATTCGACAAAAAAACGAGGCTAAAAATTGCCATTCAAAATTTTATATCTATATTTGCATATGAACACAAAGAAAAAGCAAAAATTAGGCGATTTAGCACTTGATATAGCAAAATATATCATAACTGCTGTTTTAATCGCAACCTGGTTCAACAGAACCGACCAATGGAAATGGTATAATTTCATTATTCCTGTAATCATAGTGGCTTTGATTGTATGGATAGGATTATACCTGACAGATAACAATATTGAAAACAAAAAAGAAAATTAAGATGGCAGCAAATATCATGTTAATAGGGGTTTTACTGATGTTTATAGCATGGCTTATTTACTTTCGCATTGAAGATAAAAAGGAAGAACGGCGAAACCGGACGAAATAAACATCACGCCCGCACGCTTTGCAAATATTCATTTTCGGGGCTTCTGTAAAAACCATTTTTATAATTTTACCGTTCAATACCTGCACGAACGGTTTACCGCTATGTGACCGCCACAAGCGGTTCAGGCTATAACGCGTATCGGTGCAAACCGCTATAACAAATTTTCCCGGCTTTTATTCCTCTCCGCCCACAATGAAGAAAGGCAGACCTGAAAACGTGTCTTTCAGATTGATACAACATTCAAAAACATACTCAAAAACACGATTACGCCGAAAACGCTTTGCCATTACGGCGTAAACGCAAAACCATTACGGCACAATTGAAACGCGATTGCGGCACAATGGCTTTTTTATATTTGTAACTTGCTGATTAGCAGGTATGTTACGCACACCACAAAACACTTGCCACTACGCCGTAATGCCCAAACAATTATGCCGTAAAGGCACGGTAATTACACCGTAAAGGCAACCCGTTTACACCGTAAACGCACCCCCCTTTACGCCGTAAACGCAACGCAATTACGGCATAAACGCAACGCGATAGTAGCATAAACGCAAAAACAGCATAAAAAAATCAGGAAACGGGAACGGAACCGGAGGGTTTTATTTTCGCCAGCCACCCTCCGCGGGCAATACGGGTAAGGAAGATGATGCCGCGGAAAGTAAGCTCAACGGCCATCGCTATCCATACGCCGCGCAGGCCGTATTGTTGCGCGAGAACCCAGGCCAGAGTGAGGCGCACGCACCACATCGACGCCAGATTCATGGCCGCAGGGCGCACGGTATCGCCAGCTCCCACGCACACGCTGTAGCTAACGATGCTGGCTGCAAAGAACGGTTCGGCAAAGGCTTCGATGCGAAGCACGCCCGTTCCCAGTTGGCGGATAGCATCGACAGGCGACAAAAAACCTATCATTTCGGGTGCAAACACATACATCACCAGCCCCATGAAGGCCATTACAGCCATGCCAACGCCTATCGTCATGTAGGCAAAGCTGCGGCATAACGCCTTACGGCCCGCCCCAAATGTCTGCCCGACAAGCGTCGAAGCAGCGTCGCCGATACCGTAACCCGGCATATAGCACAGGCTTTCGGCCGTAATTGCGAACGAGTTGGCGGCGATGGCCACGTTGCCCAGCGGTGCAACGATTCGGGTAGAAACCACTTGTGCACCGCTCATCAGCACCGATTGTACGGCAACGGGCAGCGAAATCTTCAGGGCGTTCCGTATATAATCCCACACCCATTCAAACCTTACCGTGTCGAGCCGGAGGGCCAGAACATGGTTCTTCCACATGGCCTGCCGGGCCATCGGCACCACCGTCACCACGTAAGCACACATGGTTCCGAGAGCCGCACCGGTTACGCCGAGGTGCAGAATATAAATAAACAGGTAGTTGAAAGCCACGTCGAGGCAGCACATCATGATGCTCAGGAAGCTCGGCGTGCGCATGTCGCCCGAGCTTTTCAGCATGTCAGCCATCAGATGATAACCCATCATGAAAGGCAGTGTAAACGAAAATACAAGGAAATATGACGAGGCCATGGGGGCAATATCGGCACCACCTTTCAGCCAGAAGGGCAGCGGCTTGTGCACGGCCACGCCTGCAAGCAACATGACAACGCTGAACACCAGACCGAAAACCAGTGCGTGGCGAAACACCTGACGGGCCTGTGCAAAATCGCCTGCGCCGATAAAGTGGGCCACCTGCACCGCGAAGCCTATTGCTGAAGCACTCATTACCGAGCCGACAAGCCACAGCGTGCTCTCAATCAAGCCTATCGACGCCGAGGCCGCCGAGCCTAAATGGCCCACCATGGCGGCATCAATGAAGAACATCAGCACCATTGAAATTTGGGCTAACATGGACGGAATACTAAGCTCAACGATAAGATTGAACTTTTCGCGCGTCGTCATTTCCTGCCCTTCACGTATGCAGGCCAACAGTTTTTCGGTTTTCTTACCGTTCAGCATGGGGAAAAATTAATGGCACAAAGGTAGCCATTTTTTCGCCAACAGGCAAAAAAGGCGGGGAAACCGAAGCATAGACCAGCCTCGGCCGTGATGCGGTTTAATGGTTTTTCTTATAACTTTGAACCGCCCATCCGCCCATGAACAGGCCAATGGCAAGGAGAGCGAGCACCTGATGCAGGATGCTTTGCAGGCCGCCTCCGCGAATAAACACCGTGCGCACAGCTTCAATGAAGTAGCTTACAGGGTTGATATAGGTTGTGAGATAAACAGCCGACGGCATAGAACGCGTAGGAGTGAAGAGCCCTGAAAGCAATAAAAGTATCACCACAAAGAACCACATCACGAGCACAGCCTGCTGCATGGTATCGGAATAGTTGGAGATAATCAGGCCGAAAGACGAAAAGAAGATGGCCAGAAGCATGGCCAACAGATAGATGAGTGCGACGTTACCCACAGGCGTCAGGCCGTACAAGGCCCACGCCAACAGCAGGCAAACCGTCACGATAAAGAAGGCCATCAACCAGTATGGTATCAGTTTGGCCAGTATAAAAGCCCATTTGCTCACGGGCGTAACGTTGATTTGTTCAATCGTTCCCGCCTCCTTCTCACCCACAATATTCAGCGTGGGCAGGAAGCCTGTCATCATCATCATCACGATGGCAAACAGAGCGGGAATCATAAAACGTTTGAAACTGAGGTTCCTGTTAAAGAGATAGAACGTCGATACCTCCGATTGCATAGCCTGAACAGCAGGTACAGCGTTTGCCGTTACCATTTGTGAGAGATAGACAGAGCCAATAGAGCCTTTGGTTCCATTCACTGCATTGGCTGCGATTAGCACCTGCGGCTTGTTGCCCAGGGCAATATTGCGGCTGTAATGCTGCGGAATAACCACCACAATATCGGCCTGCGAGTGCTCAATATCATTAAGTGCGGCGGCGTAAGAAGGCTGTTGTCCGTGGAAAATAAAGTATTTACTGGCTGCCATTTCATGCACCAACTGTTGCGATTGCGTGGAGCGGTCGTTGTCAACCACGTCAACAACCACGTTCTTTACCTCCATATTCATCACCCAGGGCATAATACACATGATCATGATAGGGAACATGACAATGAGGCGTGGGAGGAAAGAGTTGCGCCGTATTTGCGTAAACTCTTTTCGTAAAAGGTATTTTAGTGTCATAAATCTTATTCCAATCGTTGGTTAAACTTCGATAATGACAGGGTGAGCAAACCGGCAAGCATGCAGATTAGTATCATCATTTCGTGCAGAACCTGATCCACTCCGACGCCCATAATCATCAGTTTGCGCATGGCACTGGTATAGTATCGTGTGGGGATAATGGCCGAAACATATTGCAATATCTTTGGCATCGACTCGATAGGAAATATCATTCCCGAAAGCATTACGATGGGCATGAGCAACAACATGGCCGACATGAGCAAGGCTGCCAGCTGGGTTTTGGCAATGCTGGAGACGAGCAGGCCCAACGACAACGCCAATAAAATGTAGATTGTAGACATAATGAATATCCAAAACAGCGAGCCTTGTACGGGAACGCCGAGCACAAAGCTGGCCATGAGCAGAATAACGATCAGGATAATAAAGGCCAGAACCAAGTAGGGTATGACCTTGGCAACGATAATCATCAGCGGGCGCACGGGCGAAACCAGCAATACTTCCATCGTTCCCTTTTCCTTTTCGCGAACAATTGATATCGATGTCATCATGGCACACACCAGCATCAGCAGGGTTCCCATGATGGCAGGGACGAAGTTGTAGGCCGACTTCATCTGCGGATTGTACAAAAGTTTCGTGTTTACCATGCCGCCATCCCGGTTGGTGATAACCGCCCGGGCATAATTTGTCCATTGTTGTGCCATGTTCGGGTCGGAGCCATCTACAATGAATTGCATCGCCAACCGGCTGCTATCATAATCTTTATGAAACACAATTGCCATGTCGGCTTTCTGGTTTCTAATGGCTTTTTGAGCATCGGCAGGCGTGGCAACAACCTGCGTTATGGTAAAATTCTCCGATGCCGAAAGGCGGTCTGCTGCCTGCTGCGCGTCGTAACCGGCATTGCTCATCACAATTACCGTCCGCACATTCTTTATGTCATTGGTAATGGCATAACCGAAAAGAAGCATCATGATGACGGGCATTCCAAAGAGAATGAGCATGGTTCGCTTGTCGCGTACAATGTGTTTCGTCTCCTTAATAATAAATGATATAAGCTGCTTCATTGTGTATGGGATATTCGTTATTTGCAGCATGGCCTGCTGGTTAATCTGAACTGCGCTTGGCCTGTCGGGCCAAAGATGTGAAGACATGGTCCATATCGGGCTGATTTAGCTTTTGTTTCAACTCGCCGGGCGTGCCGAGAGCCTTAATCTTCCCGTCGACCATGATGGATATTCGGTCGCAATACTCGGCTTCATCCATATAGTGAGTGGTCACGAAAACGGTTATTCCGCGCCGGGCTGCATCGTAAATCAGCTCCCAAAACTGTCGGCGTGTGGCGGGGTCAACACCGCCCGTCGGCTCGTCTAAGAACACAATGCCGGGCGAATGAAATATGCTTACTGAGAAAGCCAGCTTCTGTTTCCAACCCAAAGGCAGGCTCGAAACCAGCGTGTTACGATGTTCGGTGAAGTTCAAACGCTGAAGAAGGTCGTTGGTTTTGCGTTTTATCTCATCGTCGTTCATGCCGTATATGCCTGCAAACAGGCTGATATTTTCGGCCACTGTGAGGTCTTCATAGAGCGAAAACTTCTGACTCATGTAGCCAATGTGCTTTTTTATCTGCTCAAATTCGGTACGGATGTCGTAGCCTACAACGCGCCCCGTTCCGCCTGTAGGCTGGCTGAGACCCGTGAGCATGTGCATGGCGGTGGTTTTTCCTGCCCCGTTGGCACCCAGAAAACCGAATATTTCGCCTTTCTTTACGGTGAAAGATATGTCGTCGACGGCGCGAAAACTGCCGAAAGCCTTTACCAAATGTTCTACCTCAATGACGTTTTCGGCCACCTTCTCCACCTTATTATTATCGCCATTATGACGGCCGCGCTCAATGCCGGGAGGGTTGAATATGTCTTTAAACTCTGTAAGAACAGCATCGGGCGAACCAATTCCCCTGACCTTTCCTTCGGATAGGAAAGCCACTCGTTCGCAACATCTCACCTCATCCAAATACGGTGTGGAAGCCACAATGGTTATTCCGCTCTGTTTTAATTGCGCAAGTATCTCCCAAAACTCCTTGCGACTAACGGGGTCGACGCCCGTTGTGGGTTCGTCTAAAAACAGTATTCCGGGCCGGTGTACGAGCGCACAACAGAGTGCCAGCTTCTGTTTCATTCCGCCCGACAAGGCTCCTGCCCTGCGGTTTTTGAAAGGTTCAATCTGCGAATAAATCGCTTTGATGGCATCATCATTCGCTTCTACCGTTGTCCCAAAGAGCGTAGCGAAGAAGCGTAAGTTCTCTTCGACGGTTAAATCCTGATATAAAGAGAACCGCCCGGGCATGTATCCTACCCGCTTTCTTATATCATTTAGTTGCCTGGCAACGTCGTATCCGTCGACCGTTGCCGTACCTTCATCAGGGAGCAAAAGCGTGCAAAGTATGCGATACAACGACGTTTTGCCGGCACCATCAGGACCTATTATGCCGAAAATTTCGCCTTTTTTTACCGCGAAACTCACGTCATGCAGGGCCTCAACCCTGCCATATCGCCTAGAGATATGATTTACTTCTATTGCGTTCATCGGCTACAACTAAAACTTTACTTCACCATACATCCCGATTTTTACATAGCCATCGTTCCGGAATTGTATTTTAATGGCATAAACCAAATCGGCCCGTTCGTCGTCGGTAACAATTGTTTTGGGCGTAAATTCCGACCTGTTCGAAATCCATGTTACCTTGCCTTCGTAGGTCTTTTTGTCGCCTTTCCCGTAGTCGGCCATCACTTTTACTTTCTGTCCAAGCCTGACACTCTTCAGCTGGTCGGAAGTAACGTAGGCACGAATAAACATGGTTCGTGTGTCGGCAATCTTAAAAAGCGGCTTCCCTACAGCAACAAATTCTCCCCTTTCCACATATTTCTCCAATACTATTCCCGTTATAGGGCTCTTCACACAGGTGTGAGCTATTTGGTTTTCAAGCTGTGCCTGCTGCGAACGCACGCCTGCTTGCTGCGCGTTGATGCCGGCCTGCTGTGCGTCGATGCCTTCCATCTGTGCGGCAATACCTTTGTTTTGTTCGGCCAGAGAGGCGTTCTGGCCGGCTATCTGCTCTTCGGTGGCTGCGAGTTGCTTCTGCAATACCTGTATCTGATAATCAATATCGTCAACCTGTTTGCGTGCAACGGCACCGTCTTTCAACAGTTCTGCAAAGCGTTGACGCTCACGTTGCTGGTTCATGATTTGCTGACGGATAGCCGCTAATTGCTTTTTCAAATCGAGTTGACGGCTGCTTGTAGCCTGCCTGCTGGCAGCCAGCTGGCGTTTATTCGCTGCCAACTGTCCGTGTGTAGCGGCCAATTGGTCGTTGTTGGCTGCCAGCTGGTTGCGCTTCAGGGTAAGCAGCCGGGCATCAATCTGTCCTACTGTCTGTCCGTTTTTTAGTATTTGGCCTTCGGTTACCACAAAGCTTTCGAGCTGTCCGGCCGATTCTGCCGACACGGTTACTTCGGCAGCCTCGAATGTTCCCGTAGCGTCGTAATCCTTCTTATCCTTTCCACACGATGCCATTGTTAAGGCAACCCCTGCCAATAATAGAAGTTTTTTCATATCCTTTTGTTGTTTTATTCGTTGTTTGTAAACTTTAAGTTGTACATTTCTTTAAGCATTTCAATCTCGTGTATGGCCTGCTGCGTCCTGGCTGCGCTCTCATTGTTGATTTCTTTAAGCAGGCTGTTCACATCGATAATGCCATGCACCAGTTTCGATTCTGCCGCCTTCCGAATGTGCGTACGCAAGTTGATGATTTCGTTATCGCGCTGCATCATGTTCCGATACCGCGCAACGTTCTCTTTTTGTTGAATATCTTCCATGCGATTATTGAACAGGAACACCTCCCGCGCGTTCTCAATCTGTTCGCGTTGCAGTTTTAACTTCGCCTTATCGTTCCTGTAAGTATAGAGCGCGCCAACATTCCACGACAGCTTTACGCCCACAATACCGTTCAGGCTCCACCTGTGACGCATCATGTCTTCAAAAATATTAAGCCCCGGATAGCCATAATAGCCTTGCGCAAACAGTCCCAAATGCGGCCTCAACTGTGCGTTTAGGGCTTTTTCCTGTTCGCCTGAGAGCTGCAGCTGATTGTCGTATAGCCGCATCT
>CALIIG010000266.1 GCA_938018155.1 uncultured Prevotella sp. | reverse complement strand
CCGATTACGATACACCGCAGACCGATTTTGAGAAAGAGTTTTTTGATAATTTCCGTAAATTTGCTTTCCATCATGCACTTTGCGAGCAATGTAAAAAGAACGAGGGTGTGGGCGTTTGCAAGCTCATACAGGCCGGGGAATATAAGGCTATTGTAGAGAATTTACTCGGCCGGAAAGGCTTAAATTACGGTCAGTTGCCTAAAGGACTGCTGTTTTTTCACGATTATGAGGATGGGCCACGTACACCGATAGAGGAGCATTTGGTAGAAGCTGCCTTATATGCTGAAAGCAAGGGCGCAACGAATATTCATTTTACGGTGTCTTACAATCACTTAGAGCTTTTCACAGAAAAGGTCAGAGAGAAACTTGATTACTACGAAGAGAAGTTTGGAGTAGCCTTTAGTGTCATGCTCTCTGAACAGAAACCATCCACTGATACCATTGCAACTACAACAGATAATAAACCATTTAGGAATGCTGATGGTACGTTATTATTCAGACCTGGTGGGCATGGGGCACTGATAGAGAATCTGAATGATATTGACGCTGATATTATTTTTATCAAAAATATAGACAATGTTGTTCCTGACCGATTCAAGGAAGATACGGTGAAATGGAAACAAATCATAGCCGGCGTTTTAATTAAGATACAACGAAAAGTATTTGATTATTTGAAAGTTCTTGAATCGGGTAATTATAAACGTGAGGTTCTTGAAGAGATTCTGCACTTTCTTCAGAATAACTTATGCTGCATAAAACAAGGTGCAGAGAGCCTGGAGGACGGTGAATTGGCTGAATATCTGAGATGTAAACTGAACAGACCTATCAGGGTTTGCGGTGTTGTGAGGAACGTAGGAGAGCCTGGTGGCGGTCCGTTTTGGGCGTATAATCAGGACGGTTCTATAAGTTTGCAGATACTGGAAGTCTCACAAATCGATAAAAATAATACAGAATATCAGAAGATGTTCGCCGAAGGCACACACTTTAATCCCGTAGATATTGTTTGCTCTACGAAGAATTATAAAGGAGAAAAGTTCAATTTGCCCGATTATATTGACCATAACACAGGTTTCATAAGCTACAAAAGCAAAGACGGACACGACC
Source organism: uncultured Prevotella sp. (assembly GCA_938018155.1). Lineage (GTDB taxonomy): Bacteria > Bacteroidota > Bacteroidia > Bacteroidales > Bacteroidaceae > Prevotella. The sequence continues at coordinate 6,557 of CALIIG010000266.1, read as the reverse complement.
TTAAGGCACTTGAATTACCAGGATTATGGAATGGCGCAATGAGCGATTGGAATACCGTTTTCGTTGAAGTGCCGCTGTCAACATTTAATCCCGTAAAAACCGTTAACGACTTATTGCGTGATGTTCATCAGGCATAATTAAAGGTTATCAATCGTTTTACATCAGCCATTATATAGGCTATCGTTTATAAACAAACCGTTTTAGACGTTAGCTTATATAAGTATTTATAACCGGTACAAACCGTTTTACCTTATAATTATGGTTTCTACCTTACTTCATTATTTTGACACAATCGGCATTATGATAAATAATAGGTTAAGAACTATTCCCTTTTTAGTGCGGGTTCAATTCATTATTGATTAATGTAATTTTACAAACGGCGTTGTAAATTCATATTTTTTTTCTTATCTTTGCTCTATCGTTTATATAAACCAAAAGCATATTGGCAATGAATAAATTGATAAATAAGGTTCAGTTTTCAGAAAAAGTATATTGTCTTGAAATTGAAGCTCCGCTAATTGCACGTAGCTGTAAACCGGGCAACTTTATTATTATTCGTGTCGATAACCACAGTGAACGTGTGCCTTACACTATTGCCAAGAGCAACGTTGAGACGGGAACGCTTACATTAGTTGTGCAGGAAGTGGGTCGTTCGTCCACTAAACTATGCCAGTTAAACATAGGCGACAGTGTGCATGACATTGTAGGACCGTTAGGTACACCTTCTGAAATAGAGAACTTTGGGACAGTTGTATGTGCCGGTGGGGGTATTGGTATTGCAGCAATACTCCCTATTCTTGCAGCCCTTCACCAAGTGGGAAACAGAGTTATTTCTGTTCTTGCCGGGCGTACCAGGGAGCTTATCATTATGGAAGAAGACGTAAGGGCAAACTCGGACGATGTTATTATTATGACAGATGATGGTAGCTATGGTCAGAAAGGAGTTGTTACGGTTGGCGTTGAAGAGGTAATAAAACGCGAACATGTAGACCGAGTTCTGGCCATTGGGCCACCCATGATGATGAAGTTTACTTCTCTTTTGGCACATCAATACCACATACCCAACTATGTTAGCCTTAATACCATTATGGTTGACGGAACGGGAATGTGTGGTGCATGTCGTTTAACCATTGGAGGTAAGACGCGATTTGTTTGTATTGATGGCCCGGAGTTTAGTGGAGATGATGTGAATTGGACCGAGATGCTTGAACGAATGGGTACATTCAAAGAGCAAGAAACGAAAGCATCAAATTCTATTGATAATTCGAAAGTTACGGTTTGCGATGATAATCAGGACAAAATTAATAAAGAAAGCCAGGCAGTAAACCCCAACAATTCTTTAAGTAAAAAAGAAACTACAGATAATAATGATGTTACGGATTCATCTGACACTCTGTTATTGAACGACCGTAATGCACTGTGGAGGAAGAATTTACGCAGTTCACTTAAGCCGAAAGAGCGACTCGGTATTAAAAGAGTTGTGATGCCGGAGCTTAATGCTGAATACAGGGCTACAAAACGATTGGAAGAGGTAAACATAGGATTGACAAAGGAAATGGCAATGCAAGAGTCGAGCCGTTGCCTTGATTGTGTTAATCCTTCCTGCGTAAAAGGCTGTCCTGTAAATATTCAAATTCCTGATTTTATCAAAAATATTGAACGCGGCAATATCCTTGATGCTGCTAAAGTGTTAAAGCAGACTTCTGCCCTACCTGCCGTATGTGGCCGTGTTTGTCCTCAGGAAAAGCAGTGTGAGAGCCAGTGTATTCATTTGAAAATGAACTCACCGGCTGTGGCTATCGGCTATTTGGAACGCTTTGCAGCAGATTATGAGCGCGAGAGCGGACAAGTTTCATTGTCAGAAAAAACTAAATCGAATGGCAAAAAAGTGGCTGTTATTGGCTCAGGACCATCAGGATTAAGTTTCGCCGGCGACATGGTGAAACGCGGATTTGATGTGTATGTATTCGAAGCTTTGCATGAAATTGGAGGCGTTTTAAAATATGGAATCCCTGAATTTAGGCTGCCTAACCATATTGTGGATGTTGAAATTGATAATCTCCGACGAGCAGGAGTAAAGTTCTTCCCTGATACGATTATTGGTAAAACCATAACAATAGAGGAATTAGAAAGGGATGGTTTCTGTGGCTTTTTTGTGGGGTCAGGAGCGGGGCTGCCTAATTTTATGGATATTCCAGGAGAGAATCTCATTAACGTGCTGTCGTCGAACGAGTATCTTACCCGTGTAAATTTAATGGATGCAGCCAATCCTGATACTGACACACCTATTAATATAGGTAAAAAAGTAATTGTTGTGGGTGGTGGAAATACAGCGATGGACTCTGTCAGAACGGCAAGACGACTTGGTGCTGACGTAACTTTGGTTTACAGAAGGAGTGAGAAAGAGATGCCCGCACGGTTGGAAGAAGTAAAACATGCCAAAGAAGAAGGCATACGATTCCTTACGCTTCACAATCCGAAAGAATACTTATCTGATGAAAAAGGTCGTGTAAAAGCTGCAATTTTAGACGTAATGGAATTAGGCGAAGCAGATGAATCGGGGCGTCGCAGGCCTGTTTCGACTGGTAAAACCATTACTATTGATTGTGACCAGGTGATAGTAGCAGTTGGGGTTTCTCCCAATCCTTTGGTGCCGAAAAGTATTAAAGACTTGGAATTAGGACGAAAAAACACTATCGTAGTGAATGAAAATATGCGTTCTTCACGTAGTAATATTTATGCGGGTGGCGACATAGTGCGCGGAGGTGCAACTGTTATTCTGGCTATGGGAGATGGGCGACGGGCTGCGGCTAATATGGCAAGGCAACTGGAAGGCGAAATTAAAGCAATAAAATAAACATGAGAAATATAAAATATTACCTTCTTTTTCTTATGATATTGTTAGCAACCATATCATCAGCTAACCGTAAAAAGAAGAATGTTATTATTAAATCTAAGGCACAGACGGCAGCTACTGTTAATAAATTATATGAATCGATGTTGCAGTCCACTGCCAAAGTGATGTTTATTGATAGCATAGTTGTTGATAAAGATAAGTTTCTTCAGGCTATCCCACTGCCCACAGAGTTGGGCCAAATAAGACTTCGGATAGGAAATTCATATCTGACAGAATACCAAAATGAATTGTGCGATCGTAAGTTTATTTCCTATGGCGATACTGCTGTAAGTGTATTAAAGACACAAACGGCAACAGGGAAATCATGGAGTGCTGCCGATAAATTGCCAGGAATAGACAACAAAGAGTTTCTCTTACAAAACTATCCATTTCTGGCAACCGACGGTATAACACTCTATTTCTCGGCAGCAGGTCCGTCATCTATGGGAGGAAGAGATATATTTATGACCAGTTTCGACTCGGATAAAGGAATATGGTTGCAGCCACAAAATGATGGTTTGCCATTTAATTCACCTTATAATGATTATCTATTGGTTGTTGATGACCTCGATTCTTTAGGCTGGTTGGTAACCGATCGCCGTCAGCCTGAAGGGAAAGTATGCGTGTATACTTTCGTGCCTACAACCGTAAGACAGAATTTTGAAGCCGATGGACTTGATCATGCAATGCTTAAATCGTATGCCGATATTAGAAGTATTAAAGATACCTGGAAGTTTGGAAATCGCCAGGCTGCTATGTTACGACTTAAGGCTATACGCACAAAGGCAGTAAAACAGCAAGATAAAAACAACATTAATTTTATTGTTAATGACAGGCAAATTGTAAGGTCGGCTAATGATTTTAAATCTGACGAAAGCCGTAAATTATACAAACAGTTGGTAGAGGCCCGGCAAATGATAACTGAAGAAGAACAGCAACTTCAACGGCAAAGAATACAATTTGAGTCAGATGCTGCGAAAAGAGGGCAACTTTACCCAATAATCATTCACAAAGAACAATTGATTCAGAAACAAAAATTGGAATTGATTGCATTAGAAAAGAAAATAAGAAATATTGAAAATGAATATAAATAATAAGGTTATGAACAACTATTTCCCAGAATCTGAATTAATTATTAATGGTGATGGCTCTATTTTCCATCTTCATTTAAAACCTGAACAATTGGCTGATAAGGTTATTTTAGTAGGCGACCCCGGTCGTGTTGAAACCGTTGCATCCCATTTTGAGACAAAGGAATGCGAGGTGTCGAGCCGTGAGTTCCACACCGTTACGGGTACCTATCAACAAAAACGCATATCATGTATTTCAACAGGAATAGGCTGTGACAATATTGATATTGTTATGAATGAGCTTGACGCTCTGGCCAATATCAATTTTGAAACGCGTACAGAGAACTCAAATCATAAAGTGTTAACACTTGTTCGTGTGGGTACATGTGGCGGTCTTCAGCCCAATACACCTACCGGGACCTATGTTGCAAGCGTGAAAAGTATTGGCTTTGACGGGCTTCTGAACTTCTATTCAGGTCGTGATGAAGTATCCGATCCTGACTTTGAACATGAGTTTAAGATGCAAGTAAAATGGAATGATAAGATAGGAAACCCCTATGTTGCCACTGCTGACCCGGAATTAATTAACCAGATTGCTGCAGACGATATGGTGCGTGGCGTTACCGTAGCTTGTGGCGGGTTCTTTGGTCCGCAAGGTCGCAGACTCAGGTTACCGCTTATGGACCCGGAACTAAATCAAAAAATCGAAAACTTTGAATATAAGGGATTAAAGATACTAAACTTTGAAATGGAAAGCTCTGCACTTGCAGGTTTAAGTACCCTCATGGGACACAGAGCAATGACCTGTTGCATGGTTATTGCGAACAGGCGCGCACATAAGGCAGATTCCAACTATAAAAACAGCATTGACGGGCTGATAACGCGGGTGCTCGACCGCATTTAAGTCCGTTAATACTGTTTATATCGCTTTGATTTAAAAACAGACTGATTGCATTTTCTTTTCCTCTATGGTATCATCTGACACAATTTGTGCATTGGCTACACCTGCAGGCGGGGCAATCGGCATTATCCGCTTGTCAGGGCCCATGGCTTTAGACATTGCAGATAAAGTGTTTTCAAACAAACGCCCTGCCCCATCACGTCACTACTTAGCTGAAGCTTTACCTAATACAGTTCATTATGGTATAGTGCACGACCTGAAAGGTAATGATATTGATGAAGTTGTTGTTTTGGTATACAAATCGCCACACAGCTATACGGGAGAAGATGCTGTCGAAATCTGTTGCCATGGAAGTCAGTATATTCTTCAGCAAGTTTTACATACACTTATTTCTTGTGGGGTGCGTCAGGCAGAGCCTGGAGAATATACGAAAAGAGCCTATTTGAATGGCAAAATGGACCTTAGCCAGGCTGAAGCCGTTGCTGATTTGATAGCTGCCACAAATAAAGCTACGCAGCAAATGGCTTTAAGCCAGCTGAAGGGACATTTTAGCAGTGAGCTGTCAGAACTACGAAAGCAATTGTTAAAGCTAACCTCTCTTCTTGAACTTGAACTTGATTTCAGTGATCATGAGGAATTGGAATTTGCCAGTCGCGATGAGCTTAAAAAACTTGCATTAAAGATAGACGACCGAATAACGACACTTTCAAAGAGCTTTAAAACAGGAAACGCGCTGAAACAAGGCGTAGCTGTTGCTATTATAGGGAAAACAAATGTTGGAAAATCAACATTGCTTAACCGGCTTTTGCAAGAAGAGAAAGCCATTGTAAGTGATATTGACGGGACGACACGAGATACAATAGAAGACGTTACAAATATTAATGGCGTCACTTTTCGATTGATTGATACTGCAGGAATACGGGAAACTTACGACACAATAGAAAAGATAGGCATAGAAAGAGCTTATAAAAAGCTCGGGGAAGCATCGGTTGTCCTCTGGATTATTGATTCAGAGCCTGCGGAACAAGAAAAAAAAGATATGATAAAAAGGTGTAAGGATAAGGCCCTTATCGTTGTTGTCAATAAGATAAGGAAAATCACAATTCAAATACTCTGACAACTCATGATAAAATAGTTCATAAAATAAAACTGAATACATTATTAAATCAACTTGCAAATTGCAACGAACTCAGATCATATCATGCTGCTTTGATTTCCGCCAAATTGGGATTGGGAATGGATAAGCTCGAAAAGACAATATATGAGGCGGCTGATATTCCGGAAATTAATGAGAATAGCGTTATCGTTACTTCTGCCCGCCACTTCGAAGCATTATTGTGTGCTCACGAAAGTATTCAGCAAGTAATAACCGGACTCAACATGGACATATCAGGAGACTTACTCGCAGAGGATCTCAAACTTTGCCTTTCCGAACTCGCCGACATCACCGGCGGACAAATTACATCACAGGAAACACTGAACAATATTTTTTCTCATTTCTGCATCGGTAAGTAGCTCTTTCAAGGCAACTCCGAACAATTCCCCTACTAAGTTGCTTCCAAAACAACCGATTGGCTGAACTGTTGTGCCTGCCGTCCTGTGTCTTCCCCTGCGTCCTTTTCCTCCGCTCCTCCCCCATCCCACAAAACAAAACGTCCCGCGTGCCATATGGCTAACGCGGGACGCGGAG
>CALIIG010000265.1 GCA_938018155.1 uncultured Prevotella sp. | reverse complement strand
AAGAAAATAAAGCAGCAAGAACAGGCTTTAAAAGCCAATAAAGAGGATGTGGCCAAAAGGTTAAAAGACCTTCTTGTTATCAATGGAGAGATTGATGAGAACCAGCAACATATTGAAGGTATTCAAAAAGATATTCATCATATTGAAGGGAATATAAGTATTTTGAAGACTCAACTCTCGACGTTGGCCGGGCAATTAAAAGACCGTCAGGCTAAATATATCCGGTCAATGCGGTATTTGGCCAGTAACCGTACGGTGCAAGATAAGCTGATGTTCATCTTTTCGGCAAAGAATTTTTATCAGATGTATCGCCGGTTACGCTTTGTAAAAGAGTATGCCCAGTATCAAAAAGCGCAGGGCGAAGCCGTGAAAGCTAAGCAAATACAGATTGATACCAAGCACCATCAGCTACAACAGGTTCGGGGACAGAAAAATAATTTGCTTTACAAAGGACAGCAGGAGAGAACGAAATTGGAAGCCAATAAAGGTCAGCAGCAAAATATTGTTGCTGGTTTACAAAAACAGCAGAAAACAATTCAGGCTGTTATCGATGATCAGCGCAAAAAGGATGCTGCGCTGAATGCACAGATTGACCGAATGGTTGAGATAGAAATAGCAAAGGCACGGGCCCGTGCTGCTGCCGAGGCTAAACGTAAGGCAGAATTGGCTGCTGCCGAAAAGAAAAGACGTGAAGCAGAGATAGCTCGTAAGAAGGCAGCAGCAGAAGCAGCTGCCCGTGAAAATGCGCGTCGTATAGAAGAGGCTCGTCAACGCGAACTTGCGGCGAAAGAGGCTGCAAGAAAGGCCGCCGCCGCCGAACAGGCCGCCCGTCAGGCACAGCGGGAACAAGCAGCAAAAGACGCCGCTGCTGTCAAAGCCGTGGCCGAACAACGGGCTAAAGAGGCAGAGGTTGCGCGACAAGCGGCAGAACGAAAGAGAAAAATTGATGCCGAACGTGCAAAGGTTGAAATAACGAAGGTTGAGGAACAGCAGGATAATATACAGAAGTTCTCAACGGTTGACCGTATGATGAACAGTGGCTTCGAATCGAATAAGGGACGACTTCCCATGCCTGTCACGGGGGGATATAAGATAGTAAGTCATTTCGGACAATACAATGTTGCCGGACTAAAAGACGTAACGCTTGATAATAAAGGTATCAATATTATGGGCCAGAATGGTTGTCAGGCTCGTGCTGTATACGATGGAGAGGTGAGCGCAGTGCTTAGTTATGGCGGTTCAATAGTTGTTATGCTAAGACATGGAGCCTATATTTCGGTATATGCAAACCTGAAATCGGCTAGTGTAAGCCGCGGACAGAAAGTTAGTACACGACAAACATTAGGTGTTGTGGGGATGGATAATATTCTTCAATTCCAGCTCCGAAGGGAACGAACGAAGCTGAATCCTGAAGCGTGGTTAGGGAGATAGTGTTATAAAAGTTTTTGTTTTCTTATAGAAGGCTGTTTGTTTAGGTTGGAGAAAAATATACCCACCTCCATCTTTATAGATAAAAAGATATGGTGTACCCTGCTATTTTATCGTACATTATTATATTGTTTATATGTAAGAACTGGCAGTGCAAATACGTGAAAAAATAAAGAATAGTTTCTAATTGTTGATATAATTCTATATCTTTGCAATTATTAAACCCTTTTGGATATGCAGAACAGAAGTCATTTGTCAGTACTTATTCCTGAGCAAGCAAAACAGTATGGTACGCGAACAGCAATTACATATCAGGACTTCGGAGGCAAAGAGTGGAAGACAATTTCCTGGAAACATTTCGCACAACAAGTGCAACAGGTTAGCAATGCGTTACTAAACTTTAATATAAAACCACAGGAAAATATTGCGGTATTTTCCCAAAATTGCGTTCAATATCTTTATACTGACTTTGGTGCCTATGGTGTTCGTGTTGTATCTATTCCTTTTTATGCAACAAGTTCCGAGGCACAGATTCAATATATGATAAATGATGCCCGGGTCCGTATTATCTTTGTTGGAGAGCAGGAGCAGTATGACAAGGCACGACGAGTGCTGGCTCTCTGTCCGTCGCTGGAACGAATTGTGATATTTGACGACAATGTCCATCTTGGTCCACAGGATTCCAATTCGGTTTATTTTAAAGATTTCCTGAAGCTTGGCGAGGGATTGCCACGACAATCAGAGGTAGATACTCTTTACGGTCAGGCGAATAATGAAGACCTTTGCAATATTCTTTATACCAGTGGAACCACAGGAGACAGCAAGGGTGTGATGCTTACGTATGGGCAATATGCTGCTGCGATGAAAGCAAATTATGCTTGTGTGCCTGTGGATGAGAATGAAAGGGTAATCAATTTCCTGCCTTTTACGCATATTTTTGAGCGCGGATGGAGTTACCTGGCACTTTCAGTGGGTGCCCAGCTCATTATTAATACCAATCCAAAAGACATACAAGAGTCGATGCGGCAGACACATCCAACAAGCATGTCAAGCGTTCCCCGGTTCTGGGAAAAGGTTTATCAGGCTGTAAAAGGGAAAATAGACAGCTCAAATTCTGTCGAAAAAAAGATATTTCTCCATGCTTTAAATGTCGGGAAAAGGTACAATATTGATTACCTTTCTAAGTGTAAACGGCCGCCTTTAAGTCTTTCATTGGAATATAAGGTTATTAATAAATCAATACTTAGCCTTGTTCGTAAACAGTTAGGCTTGGAGAATGCTCATATTTTCCCAACGGCAGGTGCTTACATTTCTCCCGAAGTAGAGATGTTTGTTCATTCTATTGGTATCAACATGATAGCAGGATACGGATTAACGGAGAGCCTTGCCACCGTATCTTGCGACCATTATGGAGAAAAGTATACAGTAGGGTCGGTTGGCCGTCCAATTGACAGCATACAAATAAAAATAGGTGAAGGCAACGAAGTGTTGTTGAAAGGACCAACTATTACACCTGGCTATTATAAGCGAGAAGAGCTTAATGAGAAGGCATTTGATAAAGATGGTTTCTTCCATACGGGCGATGCGGGGTATATGAAAAACGGTGAACTGTTCCTCACAGAGCGAATAAAGGACCTGTTTAAAACAAGTAATGGTAAATACATAGCCCCGCAAATGATAGAGTCGCTGTTGTTGGTTGATAAGTTTGTTGACCAGATTGCTGTTGTTGCCGACCAGCGAAAGTTCGTCTCGGCTCTTATCGTGCCCGAGTTTAACATGCTTAAGAAGTGGGCAAAAGCGCAGGGAATTGACTACAATAGTACAGAAGAGTTGTGTGAAAATCCTGAAATTAACAGCATGATGAAAGAGCGAATCGACACGTTGCTGCAAGGATTGGCCCACTATGAACAAATAAAACGCTTCACTTTACTTCCTCATCATTTTGCCATGGAGACGGGAGAGCTGACGAATACATTAAAGATGCGTCGTCCCGTTATCTACAAAAACTATAAGAATGTTATTGACAAAATGTATGAAGAAAACCAATAACTTATGATTACTGCAGAACAATTGAAAGACGTGGTGGTCCGAACCGAGAAGCTCCATCATTATCTTAATATTGACCAAAAGAAAGTAGAGTTCGAGGAAGAGCAGCTTCGGACCCAGGCTCCTGACTTTTGGGATGATCCCCAAAGGGCGCAGGAGCAGATGAAAAAGGTCAAGGGCATAGAAAAATGGCTTAACGGTTATAAGCAGGTTAGGCAATACACCGATGAACTTAATCTTGCATTCGAATATTATAAGGAGAATCTTGTACCTGAAGAAGAAGTTGATAGTGATTACGAAAAGGCGGTCAAGTCAATAGAAGATCTGGAGTTAAAGAACATGCTTCGGAAGGAAGAGGACTCAATGGATGCCGTAATGAAGATCAATTCGGGTGCTGGTGGTACCGAGAGTCAGGACTGGGCGCAGATGCTTATGCGCATGTACATGCGATGGTGCGAGGCTAAAGGCTATAAGGTTACTGTTACTGACCTCCAGGATGGTGATGAGGCAGGTATCAAGAGTGTGACGATGACGATTGAAGGTGGCGAGTATGCCTACGGCTTTTTAAAGAGTGAAAACGGTGTCCATCGCCTTGTTCGCGTATCGCCTTACAATGCACAGGGTAAGCGAATGACAAGTTTTGCCAGCGTCTTTGTTTCGCCATTGGTCGACGATACTATCGAAATTTATGTCGACCCTGCGAAAGTAAGCTGGGACACTTTCCGCTCAAGCGGGGCAGGAGGACAAAATGTTAACAAGGTCGAATCGGGCGTAAGACTCCGCTATCAGTACGAAGACCCTGACACAGGAGAGAAGGAAGAGATACTGATTGAGAACACAGAAACTCGCGATCAGCCCAAAAACCGCGCCAAAGCCATGCTGTTATTGAAGAGCCAGCTGTATGACAGGGCTTTAAAAAAGCGTCAGGCCGAGCAAGCTAAAATAGAGGCAGGCAAGAAGAAAATTGAGTGGGGAAGCCAGATTCGCAGTTATGTTTTCGATGACAGACGTGTTAAAGATCACCGGACAAACTTTCAAACGTCTGACGTTGACAGCGTAATGGATGGTAAAATAGATGGTTTTATCAAGGCCTTTTTGATGGAATTTCATGAAGATACTGATTAAATAAAAAGATAAAATCTAACTTAAATTGAAATGGTATGACTAAGAAAGCAAGCAAACACATTCCTAATCGCGAGGTGAGAAATGTTGATAGTAAAAAACATCGTGTCGATCGCGAAGAAAAACAAAAGCAGCATGGCGATAAGGTTGTGATGTGGGTATTCGGTGCCCTTATCGTTTTGGCAATCATTTACATGGTTTGGTCAATGTACATTGTACAATGAGCGGATTGGAAATAGAACGTAAATTCTTAGTAAAAAAAGGCGGCGCGTTTAAATGTGCCGCCTCTTCTTGCAGCCATATTCAGCAGGGTTATATCCCCGCTAAGGGAGCAACGGTGCGCGTCCGCATCCGCGATGATAAGGGATTCCTTACTATTAAGAGCCGCAGTAGCCACGGAGGGCTTACCCGTTACGAGTTCGAGAAGGAGATTTCGCTCGATGAAGCTCATCATTTATTGGCATTGTGTGAGGGTGGTGTTGTTGATAAGCATCGCTATTTAGTGCCCTTTGGCGGACATGTTTTTGAGGTTGACGAGTTCCACGGAGCCAATGAAGGTCTTGTGATAGCAGAAGTAGAGCTTCAGGCCGAGGACGAAAACTACGATAAACCCGACTTTATTGGTCCTGAAGTTACGGGTGATATTCATTTCCGCAACTCCAGTTTGCTTACGAACCCTTTCTGTTTTTGGAAAGAACTCGTGCCAGAGGAATACCGATAATCTGACCCAATATAACACCTGTTGTATCGGCAACCCAATCCAAAACATCCCCGCTTCGGTTGCCGCCGGTGCATGTTGCCTGTACAATTTCAATGGCTCCTCCCATCATAATTGGAGCAATCACAATCCAAAATAATACTTTTCGTTTATCAATCGCGCTGTGCTGACAACTATATTCAGCCCAAATCAGCATACACAAACCGCCAAAAAATACAAAGTGTGTCCACTTATCCATGAATCTTACCTGGCTAAGCGGGTTTTCTGGTATGGGTATTAAGCATAATATCCAGATGAAAAGTATAAATGAGCACGATATAGGATAATTCCTTACCTTTTTAAATATATTTCTCATATTTGCTTTCACTTTAAATGCAAAAGTAGATATTTTTATATACTTTTGCAATACAACATGTAACTTTATGTTGTAAACTGAAAGTTTTTATTGAAGAAGATGAAAGAGAGAGCGAGCTTTGGAAGTAAGTTAGGCATGATTCTCGCAACCGCCGGAGGAGCTGTTGGTCTGGGTAATGTGTGGCGATTCCCTTATATGACTGGTGAGAACGGCGGTGCTGCATTTATAATTGTTTATATCACATGCGTGTTGTTGCTGGGCATTCCCTGCATGGTCTCCGAGTTTATCATAGGTCGTCACGGTGCGTCGAATACGTACAGAGCCTACTCTGAGGTCGGTAACGGCCGCCCCTGGAAGCTCGTTGGTCTTCTTGGCGTGGCCACAGGCGTGCTGATTACCGGCTATTACGCCGTTGTTGCAGGCTGGTGCTTGCATTATGTTTACGCTTCCGGCATGGGGCAGTTAAAGGGCAATACATCGCTTGTAAAAAGCTATTTTCAGTCGTTTTCCACAAGTCCCGTCCATCCTGTCTTCTGGCTTGTCGTCATCTTGCTGTTTACCCATTACGTCATTATTCACGGCATTCGCGGAGGTATAGAGAAGGCTTCCAAGGTATTGATGCCGGCTTTGTTTGTTCTTTTGCTTGTCATTGTAGCAGCTTCGTGTATGCTTCCCGATGCCAGCAAGGGCATCGACTTTCTCTTTAACCCCGATTTTTCAAAATTCAACCGCAATGTTTTTCTTGGTGCCCTGGGCCAGTCGTTCTATTCGCTAAGCATAGCCATGGGCTGTATCTGCACTTATGCCTCTTATTACAGCCGGCAAACCAACCTGCTTGGCTCTGCTGTTCAAATAGCTTTTATCGATACATGTGTAGCTATTTTAGCGGGATTAATGATTTTCCCTGCTGCTTTTTCTGTGGGAATAAACCCTGGAAGTGGTCCCTCTCTGGTATTTATTACGCTTCCCAACGTCTTTAACCAGGCTTTTGCAGGTATGCCTCTGCTGAGTTGGGTGGTGTCGTTGATGTTCTATTTGCTGCTATCGCTGGCGGCTTTAACCTCTCTGATATCGCTCCATGAGGTGGGAACGGCTTTCTTTTACGAAGAACTGCACATTTCGCGCCGTAAGGGTGCCGCTATCGTTACGGCGTCAACGATGGCCGTTGGCGTGCTTTGTTCGCTGTCGTTAGGCGCCTGGAGCTGTCTTCAGATAGCCGGAAGATCGCTGTTTGATGTATTTGATTTCGTTACCGGACAGATATTTTTACCTGTCGGCGGCTTCCTTACCTGCGTTTTCCTGGGCTGGTTTGTACCGAAGAAATTGGTGAAAGACGAGTTCACTAACTGGGGAACCCTGAGTTCGCGCCTGTTTCCTGTCTTCCTTTTTCTGGTGCGCTTTGTGTGCCCTGTGGCCATTCTCTGTATCTTCATGCACCAGTTAGACGTCATTTAACAGGTGTTTTCCTCCGGTTTTTAAGCCATAGATATGCATGCTGTTTCACTTTACCTCTGCCATATGCTGGCGTCAGGACGCAATAAATACAATCTGCCCGTCGTTTTAGGAGAAAAGAATCAATGAGGAAATACTCATGAATCTGAAGGACCTTTTTTACTTAAATCGCTCAGACCGAAGCGTTTTGCTCTTCTTTCTGGTGCTTGCCGTGGCCGCTATTGCGGTGATAGCTCTGAGCGATGGCGACGAAACGTCGTCGTCTTTCCCGAATGCCGATTCTGCAAGCATGGCGCGCGGGCAGACACCATACGCTGCCGACGCCCGCTCTCCTTATTATAATGTAGATGCCCGGACGCCCGAATTGTTTGCCTTCGACCCCAATACTGCCGACTCTACAACGCTTCTCCGGCTGGGCCTTCAGCCCTGGCAGGTGCGCAATATCTATAAGTATCGTGCTGCCGGTGGCGTCTATCGCCGTCCTCTCGACTTCGCTCGCCTCTATGGATTGACGCGTAAACAGTATCTCGCGCTTGAGCCA
>CALIIG010000264.1 GCA_938018155.1 uncultured Prevotella sp. | reverse complement strand
CAAACGTTTTGAGCCTGCTACATTATCATATCATGGCAACGTTGGCGAGTCGTTTATTACATTATCCGATTTAGCTTTCATTCATTCTGATCTCAAAAATATAAAACGAAGCGTTGTCCTCCGCACCCAGTTCTCGGGCACAAGTTCGTCTGTTCGTGTCAAGTCTGTTCAACTGAGTGTACCTCAAAATGGGCTTAAGCCCTTACTTCAATCGCCTGCTGATATACGTCTTACAGCCAATGGTTCGGCCAATAACATCCCTTCGGCCGTAAGATGGGCGGCTGCTGTATCGCAATTTACGATGAATGGCGAAGGGCTAAAGCTCCTTGCCGGTAAAATTCCAGATGCTGTAAGCCGAATGGGAAGCATACGGTTTAAAGGAAATATAGGCGGCTACATGTCGGATATTGCGTTAAAAGGCTCGCTCCTTTCAGAGGCAGGCAATGCCTATTTAGGCGTAGGCAAACACGGTGGCAGCTTTACAGGTCATATCAAATCGTCGGCATTCAATCTCCGTCAGATATTAAACAACGACAAATTTGGTACAGTAGCTACCAACATTGACATCGATGGGAACCTCAAACACAAACTTATTAAAACGCGCGGAACAATATCACGATTCGACTATAACGGTTATTCCTATCACAATGTTAAGCTCGACGGTCAATGGTTTAACGGCTTATACAACGGCATTTTCAGCATAAACGATAAAAATATAGAGGCTGATGTCAGAGGCATACTGAACACACAGGTTAACCATACTTCTGCAAAACTCACGGCAGACATACGTAATTTTGCACCGTCTGCGCTTCATTTATTTGGTGATAAGTTTGCCAACAATACCTATTCGGCTCATATTGTTGCCGACTTTACAGGCCGGAGCCTCAACACGGCCAGCGGCAAGCTGGGTATTAGCCGTTTGTCTGTGCACATGCCAACAGCCAATTATGCGCTCGATTCATTAAGATTATCGGCTGGAACCAACCACCACGGCCACTTCATTACCATGAAAAGCGACTTCGGCCACGCTACCATTACGGGCAATTTTAACTATACAACGCTTATCCAAAGCCTTGAAAACATCATAGCCAACAAGCTGCCGAGCATTACAAAACTCTCATCTATACGTTTTCATCGCGTTGAAAGTAACAACTATACTTTAAATGCGGTTATCACAAAAAGCGATTGGGCCAGAGCCTTACTGGGCATTCCCGTAGAGCTTCACGATACGCTCACCGTCAACAGTCAGCTAAGCGACAGGGGAAAAACACTGAACGCTGATATATTTGCACCTGATATTACCTACGATAACCGTCGTTTTAAAAATGTCAGCATTGTGCTGAACACGCTAAACAACAGGCTGAACGCTGATATTATGCTGATGCAAGCCGGACAAAATGGCTTGTCGTCCGACTATCGTATTGAGGCATCGGCTGGCGAAAATAAGCTGTTTACCGTCCTCTCTGTTGACAATCATGCACGCAAACAGCACCTGCACGGCCGGCTTAATGCCAATATTAATTTTACACAAGATGCCGAAGGACACGCCATTGCCAATATGGACGTATTGCCTTCGCAGGTTAACATTGGCGACACCGTACTTACAATTCATCCCGCCAACATAAGATACAGCGCACATCATTTGGAGGTTGACAAGTTTGCTATTACAAGCGGGCAGCAGCATATCACTGTCAACGGCATGGTAACCAGGGGTAAGGACGATTCGCTTACGGTTGATCTTAAAAACGTAAACGTTGAATACATTCTCAATTTAGTCAATTTCCACTCAGTAAGTTTTGGCGGATATGCCTCGGGTAAGGCTCATGTGGCACGTCTTTTTGACAAGCCTTCCATCAACGGTATGTTACAAGTTAACAACTTTACCTTTGAGGGCGGTTCGCTTGGCACATTATATGCCGACGCCAATTGGGATAACAGGCTTGGGCAAATCAACATCGACGCCGTAGCAAAAGACACATTAAATGCCCCCTCCTCGCCTCTGCCATGGCGCACGGCCTTTGTGAGGGGATATGTGTCGTTGAAAAATCACGACATCAATCTTGACATGAAGCTCAACGAAACGCGCGCCAACTTCCTCGGAAACCTTTGTTCGGGCTTTCTCAATAACGTTGAATTATCGGGCAACGGCAACTTAAAACTGTGGGGCGACTTAAGCAAACTGAACCTCACCGGCGATGTAACGGCCCACGGTAACATCGGAGTAACAGCCCTTGGTACCCATTATGCCATCAACAATGCAAAAGTACGCTTTATCGAAAACGAAATACAGTTCGTCAACGATACCATTAATGACACCCCGGGTAGCATAGGAACCGTTAACGGTAGCATCTATCATCAGCACCTTAGCCAAATGACTTACGACATCAATGTGACGGCACGTAACCTGCTTGCCTACGATTTTGATGCGTCATCAGGCTCATCTTTCTTCGGAAAAGTGTTTGCAACGGGGAAAGCTGCCATCAAGGGACGTCCCGGAGAAGTAAATATCAACGTAAACCTTACACCGGAAAAGGGAACCGAAATAGTTTACGACATTGCAAGTCCGGAGGCTTTGGATACCCGGGAATTCATACATTGGTCGTCGCGCGACACGCTAAACACGGGCAGTTTATCCTTTAACGTGCCCGCCGAAAACAACGACAGCGCGCATAAAGACGACGAGCAACACGAGGATATTCCAACCGATATACACCTTAATTTCATGATTAACGCCAACCCTGATGCCACCATCAGACTTATCATGGATAAGGCATCGGGCGATTATATTGCGCTGAACGGCGATGGGAACTTGCGTGCCACCTATTACAATAAAGGCGAATTTGACCTCTTTGGTAATTATAAGGTCGATCACGGTGTGTACAAACTCACCATCCAAAACATTATAAAGCGCGACTTCCTTTTCATGCCGGGCAGCACAATATCCTTTGGAGGCGATCCCTATGCGGCCATATTAAAACTAAAAGCGCAGTATCCCATTGCATCTGTAAGCCTGTCTGACCTGCACATTGGGAGCAGTTTCTCCTCAAATAACATCAAGGTCAACTGTATAATGAATATTACAGGCACGCCGGCTGCACCCAAAGTTTCGTTCGATCTCGATATGCCCACCGTGGGAGCCGACGCAAAACAAATGATTTACAGCCTTATTAACAGCGAGGAAGAAATGAATCAGCAGGTACTTTACTTGCTGGCAGTAGGCCGCTTTTACTCACAAAACAACAACAATGCCGATGCCGAGGGCTCCAATCGTGCCTCATTGGCCATGCAAAGTATATTGAGCGGGCAAATCAGTCAGCAAATAAACAACGTGCTTGGTACGGTTATTCAGAACAACGATTGGAACGTAGGGGCCAACATTTCAACCGGAGACGAGGGCTGGAATAACGCCGAATACGAAGGCTTATTGAGCGGACGCATTCTCAACAACCGTCTTTTAATCAATGGTCAGTTTGGTTATCGCGACAACAACAACGCAACAACGTCATTCATTGGCGACTTTGACATCCGCTATCTTATATTTCCCAACGGTAACTTTAGCATACATGTCTATAACCAAACCAACGACCGCTACTTTACACGCAACTCTCTTAACACGCAAGGCGTGGGCTTTATTCTGAAGAAAGACTTCAACAGCCTGCGCGACTTACTCAATTTCAACAAACGGAAAAAGAGCGTAACACCCGTAAAGTAAACAGCAGAATACGGCTTTCTTTTATTCACGCGAAACACCTTTGCCGGGTTACACGCAACCATAACTGTATTTTTTTCTTAGGGTATAACTGCTTCACATGGTGTCGTCAGCCCCTTATACCAACGTCCTTACAACCTTAAGGCGGTGGCATTGCGCCACCGTTATCCTGCCGTTACATGCTATGTGTCATTGTCCGGCGGCCGTCAGCAGCGTGTACGACGGTCGTCACACCCATTGTCCGACGGCTGCCGAACACGCTGCTGACGGC